>DOSQ01000158.1:0-1442 GCA_003512125.1 Acidaminococcaceae bacterium | reverse complement strand
GGATTTAAGACTGCGGACCGGATCGGCCTGTCACTGGGATTTGAACCGTCTTCGGAAGAACGGATCCGGGCAGGCATCGGTTATGCGCTGACACTGGCTGCGTCCGGCGGCCACACCTGTGTGCCGGAAGAAGAACTGTTGCGGTATACAGGACAGATTTTGCAGGTTGGGTACGCGGATGTGGAAACGGTTTTCCGGAAAATGATTGCCAACGACCTGCTCCGGACGGAAGACTGGGGCGGACAGCGATTCATTTACCCGGAATACCTGTACCGTTCGGAAACCGGTACAGCCCGTATGCTCCGTGCGTTGCGTGACAATCCGGACAGTCTGGGCAAAGTGAATGTGGAAAAAATAATCACAGAATGGGAAGCGGAAGCCGGGATTGAACTGGCAGACGCCCAAAAGGAGGCCATCCGTTCTTCCTTAAAATTTGGTGTCTTTGCGCTGACCGGCGGTCCCGGTACCGGCAAGACTACTATTATAAAAGGCATTCTTTCGGTATTGAAACGGGCCGGCTGTATGGTATTACTGGCAGCGCCCACCGGCCGGGCTGCCCGGCGGCTGGAAATGGCGGCAGGGGAAAAGGCGCAGACGGTACACCGCCTGCTGGAATATACGGTGACGGGGGAATTTGGCAAGAATGCGGAGGACTTGCTGGAAGCACAGGCAGTGATTGTGGACGAGGCCTCCATGCTGGATATTTCGCTGTTTTATCACCTGCTGGATGCACTGCCTCTGGGCTGCAGACTGATACTGGTAGGAGATGTGGACCAGCTGCCTTCTGTAGGGCCCGGGTCCGTTCTTAAGGATATCATCCAATGCGGTAAGATGCCGGTGGTCCGGCTGCATGAGGTATTCCGTCAGGCTGAAGTCAGCCCGATCGTACGGAATGCACACCGCATCAACCGCGGCATGCTTCCGGAATGTGTGCCGGAAAGTGATTTTTCCCTGACAGAGTTTACGGATGAAGAACAGGCGGCGGCGTATATTACAGATTTGTATGCCGGTGAAACGGAAACGGGTGGATGGCAGTTCCTGCAGATTTTGTCTCCGATGCATAAAGGCGCCTGTGGTGTGCAGAACCTGAACAAACTGCTGCAGGCCCGTGTCAATCCGCCGGCTTCCGGGAAAGAAGAGATCCAGCAGCCAGGCGGTGTAGTCCTCCGTCTGGGGGACAAGGTGATGCAGATCCGCAACAATTATGAGAAGGACGTGTATAACGGCGATATCGGTCAGGTAGTGCATATTGAGGGGAAAACGGTCAGGGTCTGCTATCCGGAACGTGCTGACGGGGAATACGTAACGTATGAAGAAGGGGAGACAGATGAACTGCAGCTGGCCTATGCCATGAGCGTGCACAAGTCCCAGGGAAGCGAGTATTCCCGGATCGTACTGGCGCTGGTGCCCGGTCATTACATCATGCTGCAGCGGAACCTGCT
>DOSQ01000022.1 GCA_003512125.1 Acidaminococcaceae bacterium | reverse complement strand
TGCTATTATTACTTCCCAGCCAAATCTTTCTGATTCAAAAGATCTGTCAGATAGTGTATGGTCTTCAGGGCAGCGCCGCGGTTCTCCCGGATGATATTGATGGAGGCTTCCCCCATTTTTTTACGCAGGACATCATCCCCGGCAATTTCCAGAAAAGCTTCTGTCAGGCCGCCTGTATCAGATACCATGCGGCAGGCGCCTGCCTTACTTAACAGGGAATAGGAATCTTTAAAATCTTCCATGCTGGGACCTACAAGAATAGGTTTGGCATGGGCCGCCGGCTCCAGCACATTGTGACCACCGTAACGCACAAGGCTGCCGCCGACGAATACAATGTCCCCTACGGCATATATGCGCCCCAGTTCGCCAATGGTATCAAGCATGAGGACAGGAAACTCTGGCCGCTGCCCTTCCATCTCCTTCAGTTTGGAACGAAAGCCCATCTCATAACCGAATTTGGCATTCACCTTTTTGATTTCTTCAATCCGGTTCAGTTTACGGGGCGCAATGATCAGACGGGCATGGGGATATTTTTTGCGCACGGCCGCAAAAGCAGTCAGCACGGCTTCTTCTTCCGTACGGTGGGTGGAACCTGCCACAATGACCGGCCAGGCATCTTTTCCCAGTCCCAGTTCTTTTTTATAGGCTGCCATGTTCTCCGGGGAAACTTCTGCATAGGTCTGGTCAAATTTCGTATTGCCGGTCACAATGATCTTTTCAGGATCCGCGCCCAGCTGGGTAATATATTTGGCGTCAATGCTGGACTGCATACAGAAAAGGTTTATAGTATCCAGCATATCGCGAAGAAGACCGGACAGATACCGGTAACTTTTTGCGGATTTTTCCGAGATACGGCCATTCATCATCATCGCAGGGATATTCCGCTCCCGGATGGCGCGCAGAAAGTTAGGCCATAATTCCGTTTCTACCATTATAAAGATACCCGGACGGATGCGGCTTACCATGGATGACGCCACAAATGGAAGATCCAGCGGGAAATTGATGATGGCATCTGCCTCCGGCATAATCTGCCTGGCCATATCGTAACCGCCCACAGTAACGGCGGAAACCAGCACTTTCCGTTCCGGCATCAGGTTTTTGATTTCTTTTACCAGAGGGCTGATGGCCACCATTTCACCTACCGAAGCACCATGAAGCCAAATGCAGTCAGTATCCGCCACAGGAGCGATTTCTTCTTGGCGAACCAGCCCCATGCTTTGCCGGAAACGGTTTCCGAATCCCTTTTCCTTGACCAGCCGGTACAGGAAGTAAGGCAGCACCAGGATGATAAATACTAACGTAACTAAAATATTGTAAAGAATATACATAGATGATGATTAACTCTCTTCCCTGTTATTTGGTACTGAAATCACTTGCTTTTCATTTTATCATGCTGTATTTTACTTTGCAACACGATAAACTAAAAAAGGGAGAAACGCATGTGCCACTTACCTCACATGGTTTTCTCCCCTTTGAGTTATTTAAATTAAAGCATAAAATAATGGAAATTGCAAGTGAAATAAGCAGGTGCTGATTCAATGATTGTGTACAATGACAGTGGGCTTTTTGCGACTATGACGACAATACATTCTAAATCGCGCTACTTTCCTGCCAGATATTCCATTGCCAGCAAATATCCCTGCAGTCCCAGGCCGCAGATCTGACCGGTACAGCCTGCCGTGGTCACACAACGGTGACGGAATTCTTCCCGCTGGTGGATGTTGCTGATGTGCACTTCCACTGCAGGTATATTCACAGACTTCAACGCATCCAAAACCGCCACACTGTAATGGGTGTAAGCACCGGGGTTGATTACAATACCATCCACTTTCCCATAACATTCCTGGATCCAGTCAACCATCTTTCCTTCAGAGTTAGTTTGCCTGATCTCCACTTCGATTTGCAGCGCATCCGCTTTTTCCCGGATCATTTTGCAAAGATCCTGATAGGTCAGCGTTCCATATACATTCTTTTCACGGATACCCAGCATATTAATGTTAGGTCCGTTCAGCACTAAAATTTTCTTCATCTTTGTACTACTCCTTCAAACTTCTCAGTCAGTCACAAAAAGCACCGGTCAGCGTGCATACAAATTATTCAGTATTTCCTTAAGTGTGTCCCGGCAGGGTTATTCCGCCAGATCATCAATTAAACTAATTCATACTGCTTTTTCTTTACGGCTTCTGTCAATTGCAGCAGTACATCCTTCATGCTGCCTTTATTCCTCACAGTTACATCTGCCGCAGCGCGGTACAGCGCTTCCCGCTGTGCATATAACTCATAGACTCGCTGCCGGCCTTCCGTCAGCAACGGACGCGTTTCCGTATCCACATCGCCCACGATATCCCCGGGAGAACGGTCTAAAAAAATGATTACTCCGTTTTCTTTTAAGCAGGCTATATTCTCCTGTCGCAGTACTACGCCGCCGCCCATAGCCAGCACTTTACCCTGCAACTTTGCCAGACGTTTGGTGGTTTCGGTCTCCTGATTACGGAAACAGTCTTCACTTACAGCAAACAGCTCCGGTATCGTTTTCCCGGCATCTTTTTCAATTTCCGAATCGGCATCGATAAAATCCCTGTTCAGTATTTCCGCCAGATAACGTCCCAGCGTACTTTTCCCACTGCCGGGCATGCCAATCAGCACAATGTTTTTCATAATAGTTTCCTGACTTTTTCTGTTACATCTGCAATAATTCCAACGTTTAGTTTACGCTCCAGCCAAATCTCATCGGCCGCCACCGCCTGAGCCACCAGCATAAACAGACCGTTCACCGCCGGTTTCCCCTGCAACCGCGCCAATTTCATAAACTGCGTTTCCGCCGGATTATATACAATATCCACTGCCGCCGCAAAATGTTCCATTACCGCGCCGTTTACCGGTGAAGCATCTGTTTTCGGGAACATCCCCACCGGTGTGCAGTTGATCAGCAAATCGCCGTCCATTGTTTTTAAATCTTCATACGTTTTGACAAGATAATGCGACCGGATATCCTCCGGTGCGGTTTCGATTGCCCTGGAAATGACCGTGATCGTGTCCGCCTTCATATCCTTCACACATTGCATAACCGCCCGGCTGGCCCCGCCGGTACCCAGAATGCAGACGTTCTTACCTTCCGGGACCAGCCCATTGTGTTCCAGCAGGCGGGCAAAGCCGAAATAGTCTGTATTAAAGCCTTCTGCCCTTCCATCTTTAAAGGAAATCGTATTTACCGCCCCGATGGCTTCCGCTTCCGCTGCAATCCGGTCAAGACTTCCCATTACTGCCACTTTATGAGGTATCGTCACATTCAGGCCCCGGTGTGTGTTCCGCAGTTCCACGACTTTTTCCGCCAGCCGTTCCGCAGAAACTTCAACCAGTTCATAGCTGGCAGAAAGACCAAGCTGCCGGAACACTTCCTGATGAATCTGAGGCGACAGGCTGTGCCCCAGTTTCTCGCCTAACAATCCAAATTTCATGTTCATCCTCTTTTTCCTGTTTCCAACTGAAACGTTGTTCAGCCTTCCTGTAAGGCAATATCTTTAATATAACACTTATTTTGCTTTATCTCCGTCTGCCACATAGTTGCCTAAAATCTTGCAGTAGGCACTGTATTCCGCCACATCCTGCAGCCCCCTCCGCACGTTGGGATCCTCTAAATTTCCTGTCAGGTCAATATGGAAAAAATATTCCCAGGAACGTCCTTCCATAGGCCGTGACTCCAGGTTCAGCATGTTCAGGCCGCCTTTATAGAAATGCTGCAGCACCTTGTACAGAGAACCCGGTTCATGCTGTGTTGCGATAACTACCGTAATTTTATCCGCATCCGGCCGGTGTTCCGGCTGGTCAGCAATAATAATGAACCGGGTGTGGTTAGCGGTATTGAAGTTAATGTTCTCCGCCAGGATTTCCAGACCGTATAATTTGGCTGCCTGGCGGGATGCTACCGCACCTTTGCACAGATCTTTACTTTCACTGACCATCTGGGCGCTGCGCGCCGTATTAAAAAAGGGAATCAGTTCAATTTCAGGATGCTTCTTAAAGAATTCACGGCTCTGTTCCAGCCCCTGGGGATGGGAATAAACCTGTTTAAGGTCCTCTATTTTAGTACCGGGAAGTCCCAGCAGGTTCTGATCCACTTTAATGATTTTTTCCCCAACGATATGGCAGTCATACTTCCGCACCAGATCGTATACCTCAGTAATGCCACCGGTAGACGAGTTTTCAATCGGAAGTACGCCGTATTTGATTTCATGGTTCTTGACTGCAACTACGACATCTTCAAAATGGACAAAATTCATTTCCACTTTAGCCACATCAGAAAAATAATCTTCCAACGCCTGATGACTGAATGAACCTTTCACTCCCTGGTATCCTACGCGGATTGGATCTGCGCTTTGTTTTTTCTTTTTAATATTGGCCGCCAGGATGTCAATCTGCAGATTACGGCTGGTTTCCATGATTTTTTCCATAATCTGTTTCATATGCGGCGCATACGCGGGATTCTTCAACAGCCCCACTACTTTAGCGATCACCTGATCTTCCCGCTCCCGATCCAGCACCTGCATATTACGGTTATCCTTGTAAGCCGCTACCCGTTGCACCACGTCCATCCGCTTTTCCAGTGTATCTGTCAGGATTGCGTCCAGCCTGTCGATCTCCTGACGCAATTTTTCTAATTCCGGTTCTGCCACGTTCTTACATCCTTTCCTCTTGATTTATCCTCTGTAAGCATATCCAGCAATACCCATGCTGTAACCGCCTCGACTACAGGAATCGCCCTTGGTACAATACATGGATCATGCCGTCCCTGTATCTCCAGTACCGTATCTGTACCTTCCGCTACATTCACCGTATGCTGCGGCTTCCCAATAGACGGTGTCGGTTTGATTGCTACCCGGAACAGTACCGGCATCCCATTGGTAATGCCCCCCGTAATTCCTCCGTTATTGTTTCGGGTCGTCCTGACCCTGTCTCCGTCAAAAGTCATAGGGTCATTGGCTTCACTGCCTCGTAACGCAGCCACAGAAAAGCCTGCACCGAACTCAATGCCTTTTACTGCCGGCACAGAGAACAGTGCATGGCTCAGGCAGCTCTCCAAGGAATCAAAAAACGGGTCACCGACACCTGCGGGCATACCAATTGCCATGACCTCAATGATACCCCCTACGCTGTCCATCTGTTCCCGGGCATCCATAATTTCTGTTTCCATCAAAGATACCCTGCTTTCCTCCAGCACAGGCAGGGTATGCTTACGCAACTCCTGCAAACGTTCTGCCGGTTCCCCCAACGGATTGAACAGACGGTCCGTTACCCGGCCTATACGGGCAACATGCGAACCTACAATAATCCCCTGTTGCGCCAGTACACTCTTTGCTACAGCACCGGTAAATACCAGAGGTGCTGTCAGCCTGCCGGAAAAATGACCACCGCCCCGGTAATCGTTAAAGCCTTTGTATTTAATCTTTCCTGCATAATCTGCATGGCCGGGCCGCATCACATCCTTCAGCAGACTATAGTCTTTGGAATGTTGATCATTATTAGGTATAAGAACACAAAGCGGAGTTCCCGTTGCCTTTCCTTCAAATATCCCGCTTTCAATAATAAAAGTATCCGTTTCCTGGCGTTGGGTACTCATTTTGTTCTTCCCGGGAGCGCGCCTCGCCATCTCTTCTTTAACAAATGTCTCGTCTATCACGGTTCCCGGCGGCAATCCGTCCAGGACCAGACCGATTCCCCTTCCGTGTGACTCACCGAATATCGTCATACGCAAACTGCGTCCAAATGTTGCGCCCATTTGCTTCACCTCAAACAAAAAGTTTAATCTCACAACTTTATTTACTATTATCTCATGCAGCTTTCAGCATTTCAATCGATTTTTTCTGCCTTGCCGCCGACAGATGCGTAATCATTCCAGAATTCCGGATAGGATTTACTTACACTTTCACCACCTGTCAGGGTAATCGGTTCTTTGCATACCA
>DOSQ01000140.1 GCA_003512125.1 Acidaminococcaceae bacterium | reverse complement strand
ATCGCTTTCACTTCATTATAGTTGATAGGTTTTACCAGGAAATTATCAGCGCCCACCTTAAAACCGTGGATACGGCTCTCCATGTCCTCCAGCGCCGTCATCATGATCACAGCAATGGAATGGGTGCGCGCGTCCCGTTTCAGTTCGCTGCACACTTCATAGCCGGACAGTCCCGGCAGCATGATATCCAACAGAATAATATCCGGTTGTTCCTGCCGGGCAAGTTCCAGACAGGCACGCCCCTCGGTGGCAATCAGCGCCGTATAGCCCCAGCTTTCCAGCACATCCTTCAGCATGCTGCTTAACTGTTCATTATCATCCACTACTAAAATTTTCGGCATAACTGCCACCCCTTTCCGCTTTGATGAGAACGAAACAGTAACGAATTCATATGCTCTGTTGTATGGTTTCGCCTGCTTCGAATAAACTATCCTGCTTCAGCGGCAACAGCAATATGGCTTCCGTCCCTTTCCCCAGTTCGCTCTGCAGGGAAATCGTACCGTGGTGCAGTTCCGCCAGTTTTTTAACAATAGGAAGACCAAGGCCGGTACCGGGCCGTTTCTTGGTCATAGGGTTTTCAATTTGTTCAAATTCGTTAAAAATACGTTCCAGATTCTCCCGGGCGATGCCGATCCCTTCGTCCGCAATGCTGATCCGCATCTGACGGGATTCTTCCATTTTCTGTACCCGGATTGTAATCCGGCTGTCCGGCAGTGAAAACTTCAGGGCATTGGACAGAAGATTGAAAATAATCTGCCGCAGCATCTGCGGGTCTGCCGTAACTTCAAAATCCTCCGGTTCAAAAAACGTCTGCATACTGATATGGGCATCGGGACGGTAATTACGCATCTCATTGACAATGGTATCCACAAAAGCATGAACAGAAAAACGGGTGAATCTCGCCCTTGTTTTTCCCGAACGCAGACGAGTCAGGTCCAGAAGATTATTAATCAGTGTCAGCAGATGCGATCCGCATTCCGAAGCGTTATCTACATACCGGTACTGTTTCTCGTTCAGCGTACCGCTGTAACCGCCCTTCAGGAAATCACAGGCATTAATGATGACACACAGTGGCGTACGGAGTTCATGCGTAATGTTGGAAAGAAAACGGTTCTTCGTTTCATTCAGCTGTTTCAGCTCTTCCACTGCCGATTCCAGATCTTTGGTACGGCGACGCACCAGCAATTCCAGATGTTTCTGGTTCTGCCGGACCTGAGCCGCCATCAGCCAGATCAGCGGTGCAAAAAGCACGAAGCAAAGGATACCGATAAACAGGGTCTGCTTCCGGTTGTCTTCAACAATACCGGAAAACTGGTCTTCCTGAAGACCAAAGCTGATGTATCCAACCAGATCACCGGAATAATTCCGTAACGGATGGTCAATAAACAGATGGGGCACGCCCCGCAGGTACACCTTGCCGGAGTACGTGCCGTCATCGGCTTTGGAACTGGTTATGGAACCGGCTTTATGCCCTACGATCCAGCTCCGGTCCTCTCCCTCCGTAGATTTGGTGGAAACATGGACGCCATCTACCGTCAGCACCAGGAACCCATTGGTAGCTTTTGAATTGATGTAAGAAGGAAAATAGTAGTCACTGTTACAGATACCGATCAGTACCATGCAGGCAATAACCTTATCGGAATCTTCCGTATCCATGACAGGAACCATGGTCACTTCACAGAGGGCCTGTTGCATGTACTCCCCTTCACCGGCAATCCCCTGTTTCAGTTCAACTGTAAATTTTTTAAACTCTTCACTTCCCTCTGCAAACAAATCGCTGAGAGGCATCTTCTCGTTGGCGTTGATCGGGTTTCCTGTCCGGCAGACATCCCGGTTCATGGCACCCAGCCTGTCATTCGGATTGAAACGGATATTCGCTCCTGACCGGGCAATGATATGGTTGTCCGGATCCAGCATGATAGCATAATCAACCTTATTAAAGTTATTCCGCAGCAGGGCCAGCTTTTCTTCCAGCACCTTGGTATCTTTCTGTTTTACGGCCTGCGGCGTGCTGACCTCCTGCGCAATACAAAGCGCGGCTGTCCGAACACTGTTCTGCCGCTGTTGCATTTCACTGGTCGCAATGGCCAGCGTAGAGCGCAGATACTGATCCTGATTCCGGCTGAACTGTTCCTCCAGATAGCGGGTGGAAAAAAACGTGATCAGCGCAATCGGTAAAATTACAAAGAGGGAGATAGTAAAAATCAGCCGGACCTTTAAGTCATGATACCACTCATTCAGCAGTCCGGATATCTGTTCAAACAGTTTCTTCATTATTAATTATATTCGCCACTGACGCATCCGCGCCATCCGTCTTATTATAATAATACACGACAATCTGCATGCGGTCATGCAGGTTCAGTTTTGCAAGAATATTACTGATATGGGTTTTTACAGTCGTTTCACTGATAAACAGCTGTTGGGCGATTTGTTTGTTGGTATAGCCCTTGCACAGCAGCTGCACGATTTCCTGTTCCCGCCTGCTGATCCGTTCATCCCGTACCCGGACCGGAAGCGCGTCATCCGGCTTCTGTGCCGTATCTTTCTGTGAAACGGTAATATTGACGTTCAACAGGCGAAGCATGCTTTCTAACAACAGCAGGATATTCCAGGTTGTTTCCTTGCTGTAACTGGTAATATGGAAGCGCTGTTTCAGCGTATCGGGAATCGGACTGTTGTCGTAGGTGAGCCCGCCGATTCCTGCAAATGCAGTCAGGCGGTTATTAAAATAAACCGGAACATACAGGCAGGCAATCCCGAAAGGACAGACGTGGATAAAAGACTCGCCTTTCTGCATCGTCTCCCTGTCCATCAGGAAATTTTCACGGCAGCGCACCGCATGTTCTTTTTGGATGGTAAAGCAGAACAGGGAATTCTGGGAACCGACCGTCAACGGATTCCCATCCATATCCAAAAAAATCATGCTGATACCATAGGCTTTGGCAAAATTATCCTGGAATGTCTG
>DOSQ01000203.1 GCA_003512125.1 Acidaminococcaceae bacterium | reverse complement strand
TATCCGCATCCGGGCCGTTAAATTCCAACGTCCCGGCAACCAGCCCCTTAACAGGGAAGTTAACCCTGGCCATTTTCAGGATATTTTGCAGATCGCCGTACATGATCCCCATTTTCCCCCGCAAATCCCGTTTCGGGATATTTAATGCAAGATCGATCATATAGGCAGATGTCAGCCCGTCCGTATTCGTCTGTTCGCAGGTACCTTTTAAAGAATTAATATCCCGTCCATTGCTGACCAGTACGCCTTCCAGGTTTTTCACCGAAACTTCATTGACAAAGAATTCTTCGCTGGTAACATTACCGGAGAACAATGGTTTCTCTGCTGTTCCGGACAAATGTCCTGTTGCAGAAGCATAGCCTTTCAGGGCGACATCTTCTTCACGGACCGGAAGCCGGCTCAGATCCACATCCGTCGCTTCCGCCTGAAAATCCAGATGATGATCCGGATCCATAACTCCATGCAGTTTTAACGTGGATGACAATGCCCTGACTACAATATTATCCAGCCTCAGGGCTCCTTTGTGATAAAAATACCTTCCGGTTACGGAATCCACCAGATACCCATTCACACTGCCGTCAGACATATCCACATCCCCCTGTACGGCAGGGTCAGACAATGGGCCTGTAATATGCATCAGATGGTTCAGATTTCCGGTCACTTTAAGCGTTTCCTGCAGTCCTGCTGCTGCCATGAGTGGCTCTATACGTACTTTTTCGGTTTCCACCGCCAAATCAAACCGCGGTTCCTCGCCCCGCAGGTCGATCGTTCCATTGGCCGTATGGCTCCCCCGGTCCATGACGAGCTGATAATCTTTCAACTCCGCCACATTGTCACGAACGGTAACCTGACCCTGGCCGTCCTGCAGGAACATGTCCCGGAAGGAAACCTGCTGAAGCTGTACAGGGCCTTCAAAATTGATGCGGCTTCCCAAACCGGACACATGATAAGACGGGGAAGAAATATACCCGCTGCCATTCTGGCCTGCCGCCGCCAGAACCGGATCCAACGGCATATTTGCCATCCGTCCGGAAAGATTGTAGCTGCCATCAAAAGATACATGACCGGCAGCCTGCAGTGCACCGTTCCCGGTCAAAGCCGAAAAGGTATGGATGTCAGCGCCGGCATTGGTCAGATCCATATCGAAATCCGCCACATTGAGAACAGTGTCCCGCCATTGCATGTTCATCGTATTGGCGGCCACATTCATGTTTAAGCTCCCGTCTTCCCGGTTATAGGTCCCATGGCCAGCCAGCATGGCGTTAAGCAGAAACCGTTCTCCATGGACTTTTTCACCTTCAATGACCACATTGCGGATATCCGCCGTTCCTGTCAGCTTGCCGGAATCCAGTTCATATACGCCCTGTCCGCCGATTCTTCCATTCCGGTACGCAGCCGAGAAATAATTCACTGCCGCTTTATTTCCGGACAATACTGCTTCTGCCTCTACATTAGTGAGCGTCTCACCATTATAGGAAACTTTATCAGACTGAATGGAAAGATGTCCTTCCGGATTATCCGGATCATGGATATCCAATGCGCCGGAAAGAACCGCAACCTGCTCATTCAGACTTACCAGCAGCCGGTCCGAGGTAATGACATGATCCGTCGAAGATACATCACCGGTAATCCGGAACGGCAGTTCCTGTTCCTTCGCCTGATAGCTGCCACGCACATCCTGCAGTCTGCATTTGCCCCGTAATACGGTATCCCTGCCGTCATTACTCCATTCGCCGTCAATGTCCGTGACCTGGCCGGCCACTCCCGTGACCTGGCCATAACGGAGTGCCAGAGCATGATAAGGCGCCAGATCCACCCGGTCTGATTTCATGACGATCCTGCCCACGCCCTTATTGTCAATGCTGCCCAATACGGTCGCTGTCGCCATGCCGGGCGCACTGACTTTAAAGTCCAGGTCGAAAGCCGGATTATAACTACCGTCCATCGAACCGTCAATCTGATATTGCCAAGTCCCTTCCGGCAGCTGCACCACGGCAGTTCCCTGCTGCACGTTGACTTTCCCGTAGAAAGGAGTGGTATCGGACTGGGAGGGTTTCAGGAGGTTTTCATAGTTCCATTTTTCGTCCTTATCCTGTTTTATGTATACTGTCGGTTTCTCCAAATCGATTACGGAAACCGCTTTTTCCAGTCCGGAAAAACCCTTGAAAGGATTTACTGTGACAGATGCTGCGGGCACCGTTGCAACCACCTGCTGCTTTTGGTCTTTAACCGTAACATCCTGTATCAGGATCCTGTTACTCCCGGGCCAGGCCACAGAACCGACCTGCACCGAACCATTGACATAATCCGCCGCCAGCTTTTCAGCATAAGGTCCCACCTGTTTCAGAAGATCCGGCAGCACAATCTGTGTAACGCCCCAAAAAAGGGCGCAAAAAACCGCTGCAATGCCTGCAAGCCATTTTGCCCACCGATTCATATTACTGTTCACGCCCCCGTCAAGTTTCCGGTCTTCTTTGTTTACTCAAATACATGTCAGGATTTCGAATTAAAAACCATTATAATCATGTTATACCTTATTAAATAACAATATTATCCCATGTTAACGTTATTATAGCAGAAAAACCGCAGAAATACAGCATTTTTTTGTATCTCATCTGTGAACTTTTGCACCTGAAATCAATTCTTTATTTAGGCAGGCCGGCGTAAAAAAAGCTGTCGGCCGGTCCATCACCTGTACATGATGTTCCGGCCAACAGTCTGTTTTATAATTTGAATAACTTTTCGTTAATTAATAAACAAGCTTCACCATTATTCAGTCTTCTTTGCTGCCGACGCCGCTTTCCGCCGCTCCGCCCGGGCCTTTTCCAGCGCCTTTACCGTTTCTTTCAGCGCTTTATCGGAATCCGTAGCTTCTACAGCTGCGTCGTATACGGCCTTGGTTGCCTTATACCGTTCGCCGTAAGTCGCGTATCCGTAATCGGCAGGACGCGCTTCGATGCCCATAGCGGTATCCAGGGCAGCCTTGGCAAGATTATAATCGTACAAAGACGTATTAAAATTGTTACGCGCCTGATTCAAGGCCACCTGGGCGTCCAGCACATCCGTATTGGTGCCAACACCCGCCTCATAGCGTACCTGGGCGATATGGTAATCTTCCTCCGCCTTGGCAACGGCCACCTGGGTAGTAGAGATGCGCTTTTCCGCTTCCCGCAGGGTATTGTAGCAGTTCCTTACATCCAGCTCCACGTTATCCGTATCCTGCCGGTATGACTCCTTGGCGCTCATCAGATTCGCCTTGGCTTTAGCCACATTGGATTTTGTCACACCACTGTCAAACACGTTCAAGCTGACACCTACACCGGCACCCCAGTTACTGCCCTTATCACCGGGCCATCTGTCGTCAGACCAGCTGTTGGAAAGGGAGCCGGAAACCGAAGGCGTCCAACCGGCTTTTGCACCGTTCAGGGCGGCTTCTGCTGCTTTCACCTGCAGGCGGCTCTGTTGCAGATCAAGACGGTGGAGCATGGCATAATCAATACAATGAGGAAGCGTCCCCGAATAGTTCTTATATCCCAGCTCTTCCACGGGAGCCAGCCTGGTATCCTGATCGATCCCCATCATATTGTTCAGTCTTGCTTCCGCAATATTGTGCTGATTCTCCGCTTTGAGCAGATTCTGCTGGGCCGATGTCAGCTCCACCTCACTGCGGAGCAGATCCACCTTGGCCACGACGCCAACATCATATTGAGCCTGTACATTCTTCAGATGGTCCTGCAGAGCCGCTACCGACTGCTCGCAAACCTTCTGGGCATCAATAGTCGCCAGCAGGGTATAATACGCGTTGGAAACGGACTGCTTTAACTGGATAAAAGCCAGTTCCTCACCTAACACGCCGCTCTGGTATCTCGCTTTTGCCTGTTTTTCCGTTGCGTTCAAACTGGCATTAAAAATGGGTACAGAAAGATTAAATCCGTTCGTGTGTGATGTCCTGAGATTTTTACTGTAACCAATCCCGGTAATCATCTGTTCATCCCAATAACCGCCCCGGGTTGACTGATGGGAAAAGGTTACCCTGGGGCCGAAGCTTTCCCTGGCAGCATTATAATCGGCCCGTGCCGCATCCAGACTGTATTCTGCTTTCTTTATATCCGCATGGGTCGCAAAGGCCTTGTCAATAGCCGTCTGCAAATCAATCGACAGGGTTTCCTGCGCAAAAGCGCCCGGTACCAGCAACACGGTCAACAGTGCACTTAACAGAGCTGTACGTGCCGTTTTTTTCATCTTCATTTCCATACCTCCAATTTTCTGACTGATAAGTCAGTAAAATAATTATATATGGTTTTTGACACAAAAGTCAACTAGTAACAACGTTCACACCGCCGTCCGCTTTTTTTGCGGAAACATTCTTTATACCAACCGGAATCAGAAATAGGCCCGGATGCCCACATATACATCCCGTTTGCCGCCGTGGAGCAGATCCAGGCTTTCGCCCACCAGGAATATATCATCCTTAATCATATACTCGCCGCCGAAACGGAGTTTGCTGTCATCAAAATCATACAACTGGGAATAGATACGGAATTTGGGGTTGATATCATATCCGAGACCCACACCGAATTTACCCTGCATGGCGCCTGCACTTACACTCAGCCCGTGGAACCGTTTCCCGAGATACAGGTCCAGTTTGGTATCGTTCCCGATACTGGAAGCACCCAGATAGCCAAAGGTATCTTTCTTCGGCTTATCGAACTGCATGCCGAAATTGCTTCGCCAGGTTCCTCCCTTTATGTTGTGAAACACATCCGCATGGGACTTCACCTTCATCCCGTCGCCCATCCCCAGGATCTTATTGGCCCGTTCTGTTACACCGCGGGCATTATGAATGGTCGCCTGCAGGTCTTCTTTTGTCCGGGGATCTCTGGCCACTTCTGCCAGCGTATTGGAAATCTCTTCCATGTTTTTGCTGGTAACTGCCAGATTCTGCGCCATAATTGCGACATTCCGTCCGGTCTGGCCGTTGGCGTCCACACCTTCCATCAGGCTTTCCACATGTCCCATCGCTTTGTTAAGGCGTATGCTCATCTGGTTGAACTGGGCTACCATGTTCTTCATTTCCGCCTGGTTTTCCTTGGCAGAATCGGCCATAACTTTCGTAAATTTATTCAGATTATTGCTGATTTCCCGGGCATTGATAAAACCATCCCGCATTGATTTCTGGACTTCTTTATCGCCAAACACATTGTTCAGTGCATCCGCAATGCCTTCTACCTTTTCCAGTACCTTTCCTGAATTGGCCATAAAGTCATTGATATCCCCGCCGGGCTGACCCGTAAGACTGCTGCCCGGTTTCAGGTACACGCCGCTGTATTTTTTGGGAGGGCGTACATCCACAAACTTTTCCCCCATGACGCCGTCTGAACCGATGGAAAACTCCGCTTCCTGAGGAATCTGTACATCTTTGTTGACATGCATGGTAATAACGACCTGATCCGGCTCCACTTTTGCCTCTTTGACAGAACCGATAGGAACGCCTGCATACCGCACCGCGCTGCCAACCTGGAGACCGTTCACAGAAGGATAGGCCACGTGGAGGTCATACCCGCCGTCAAATAATTTAAAGGCGCCTAAAAAGCTGATCATGCCTGCCAGGATGACAGCTCCGCCCAGTGTCAGTGCGCCAACCTTTGTTTCACTTGATTTCATCGAAATGCCTCCGTCGCTCCTGCAATCTCTTCCCCGGTTATAAAGCCCCGGATCAGGGGATTATTCGAGTGCCTGAATTCTTCTGGTGTCCCTACCGCCACAATCTTCCCGTTATTGATCAGGGCAACCCTGTCAGCAGCCACATACACCGAATCCATATCATGGGTAACAAGGATCGATGTTACTTTATGCTTCCGCTGCGTCTTCCGGATCAGGCGGCTGATATTCATCATACGTATAGGGTCAAGGCCTGCCGTAGGTTCGTCGTAAAGGACGATCCGGGGAGCGAAAGCCAGTGCCCGTGCAAGACTCACCCGCTTCTTCATACCGCCGGACAGTTCCACCGGATACATCGCTTTGGCATCCAGCATCCCCACATCCTGCAGTAAATCGTCTACCTTCTGCGTTATTTCTTCTTCCGGAAGCCGGAAATGCTGCCGTAACCCAAACGCCACATTCTCTCCCACATCCAGAAAATCGAACAGCGCAGAGTATTGGAATACCATCCCTATGTGTTTACGGATTTCATTCCATTCCTCTTCCGTCAGATGGGATACATCCTGTCCTTCAATAAAGACTTCTCCTCCGGTCGGAGCAAGCAGACCGATCAGTACTTTCAGAATGGTACTTTTACCGGTTCCCGACGGCCCGATGACCGCCAGGGTCTCACCTTTTTTTACTTCCAGATCAATGCCCTGCAGCACTTTCTTTTCGCCAAAAGCAAGTTCCAGTCCCCGCAGGGATATTACAGATTCAGACATAATGCCTCACTTAATCACCGACGTACAGCAGTACGGTCAGAAAGTAATCAAATATAAAAATCAATATAATGGAAAGGACTACCGAAGCCGTAGTGGCAAGCCCGACACCTTCAGCCCCCTGCTTCGCGTTCAGGCCTTTAAAACAACCCACGATACTGATAATGGCGCCAAAAACAACGCCTTTGATCATGCCGCCGAACAGGTCAAAGGGCTCACAGAACTGTTTGATGGAGTTCAGGTACGTCATGGATCCGATATCCGCATAATAGTGGGCGACAAAATAGCCCCCTGCATTCCCGATAAAATTACCAAAGACGATCAGCACCGGCATCATCAGCGAGATGGCCAGAAAACGGGGAACTACCAGATACTGCACCGGACTGGTCGCCATGACCCGCAGCGCATCGATCTGTTCCGTAACTTTCATCGTTCCCAGTTCAGCCGCAATCGCCGCACCGATCCGGCCGGCTACCACGACACCTGTCAGGACAGGGACCAGCTCCCGTCCCATAGCAATGGCCACGATTCCGCCAACAGTACCGGAAGCCCCCAGTTCCACAAACTCTCGTGCCGTTTGCACGGAAAAAACCATCCCTGTACACAGCATGGTCAGCAAAACGATAGGAAGGGAATCCGCGCCCAAAAGGGACATCTGCCGCAGCATTTCTTTAATATTGACTTCTTTAATTCTGGACAGCGTATCCAAAAAGAGCAGCATCATCTGTCCTGTCAGCCGGCAGAATTTCATGACAAAAGCGCCGACCGCATTACATAAAGCATGAATCATATGCCGCTCTCCTTTCTCCGGAATCCGTAAACCTGACGGCAGGCTGTTCCGGTAATAAATATAACAAACCCGTAATTCTTATAGTATGATACAAAAAACTTATGACAAATTTAAGGCAGTCTGACCGTTACTTTCTGTTCACCGTCAACAATATAATCAATCGCCACAGACTGCTTGTTGCGACCTCCTGCCAGCAGGGCAGCCAGCGAGGCTTCTTCCTCTTCTTCACGGAGGGAAGCCTGCCGTTTCTGATCCGGCGCGTACTCAACAATAATATCATTATTGCGGTCCGCATTGTTAACTTCTTTTACATAGTCGGAAAGCTTTACGTCCTTTTTCTTATCTTCTTTTTTCGGATGGGCTTCCCCCTCTTCTTTCTGCTTGCGGAGCATCTCCTGGATCCAGGCCGTAGAAGCGCCGCCCCTCACATTTAACCGCAGTTCGCCTGCCGCATCCCCGGGCAGCTTGTAAGGTACCTTACGGATGAACTCTTCCCCCCGGTACGGTTTCAGCGTAACCTTCAAATGGATTGTATCTCCCGGCTTCGGCTCTTTTTCTTCCACCGCGACCTTTTTGATTTCTGCCACCAGGGTTTCCGTACTGACATCCACATTGACATCGATATTTGTGATCCGCACCTTTTCCAGCTTGTTCTGCAACAACACCTGCACCGTTTCCTGCAGTTCAGCAGGAAGCTGTTTGACCAGGGCAGACTTGTCAAAATACATATTCTCACGGGAAACATGCAACAATTCTTCCTTGCTGCCTGTTGCCGTAATATCGAACAGAATACGGGCGCTTCCCCCTGTTCCGTGATCTGCTATTTTCGCCGCCTGGCTCGCAAGGACGGAAGCAGTCAGTGTCGGGGCCAGTTGCTCGTCATTGATTATTTTTACCCTGGCGCTCCCATTCCGGGAACGGGTGGAATCGGAAACCGATACATATAAAGGAATGTATGCAGGCAGACGTCCGATTTGTCCTGCAACGCCGGCTGCACGATCCTGGTTAAACATACCTGCCGCCGCGCCGATCGTGCCAACCTTATAAGCTGCCTGCAGATTGGGAAGGGACGCCAGCACCCAGGTCTTTGTCAGGAAGAAACCCGCGTCGCCCCGCTTCATGAACGGATGGCCAAAAGCCAGGATCCTGCCCTGTTCATCCGTCCAGGTCACCGTACCCAATGCGCCCAATGTCAGATCCCCCTGCACCAGGGCAGCTCCAACGGAACTCCCCGGTTCCAGATCCTTAGCAGAAGAGACGCCCCCGGAAACACCGGTATCTGCAACCGCTAGTCCATACGGTTGCAGTCCTTCCTGCAATACGGAAATGCCGGCCGGCGTAAACCCGCCAGCCAGCAGCGGCGTCCCTTTCGGCAACAGGGACACATCCCCGGCAGTCCGGTGCGGTTCCGGTTTGTCCAAAATATCCAGCATATCATGAATCGGCGTCAGCAGGCAGTAATGCGGATCCGTAAAAGCCGTTCCGTAAGCAATAGCGCCCGCCAGCCTGCCATCAATGTAAACCGGACTCCCGCTCATTCCCTGGGAAATACCGCCGCTGCGTGCTATCACGTCCCCACCGGCCCTGATCAGGATCTGGTATCCCATGGATTCGCTGCCCGTAACCCCCAGCACTTCCACCGGAAAGGTCTCTATGGTATCACCAGATATAACCGTTTTCGCATAGCCCTGCATCCCTGCTTTCAGGTTTTCCACAGGCATCAGCGGCGTCCGTGCCAAAACCGGGGACACAACAGACAAAAACAAACAAATAAACAGGAATAATACTTTCATTAATACGTTCCTTTACAGAAAACATCGTAAGGGTTTGACCTTCTGTTTAAAACCTATTGTACGCTTTTGCACATAATACATCTATTATAATATTTAATTATACAACGAATTTGAAAATTTAGCAAAGAGGTCTTCTCGAATTTCATCCGTTTGATAATCCGGCATATCGTAAAACGGTGCCTGCCGTTCCCCTGTTATTTCCGGAATATGCCAAGACCGATTCCTACCGGCCGTTCCGATCCATCAGAAGGACGGTTCATAACCCTGCCGTCCAGAACCATTTCGGAAGAACCGCCGCCGTCAAAATTTACGGCAGAGACTGCCCCGAAACGTTTCAGATACTGCGCGAATTCCTTCAGCGTCATACCGGCGGAATACCGGCTGCGACCGTCTACGACCATCAGCAATACCGTTCCGTCCGCCGTAACACCGGCCCCTGTCCGGGGGGCCCGTCCGAACGCAATGTCCGGCGCAATGGATTCTTCCCGAATCCGGACATTAATCTGCCCGTTTTCCAGCAGGAGGGGACCTGCCCCTACAACCAACCGGGCTTCGTCCGCCTCACGGCTGCCCAGTGTCTGATTCACAGCCACCCGGTCGCCCCGCTTGACATTTGCCAGCGCATCCGCATTGATACCATGCCCGGATAACACCAGCGAAGCACTGTCCAGAGGCATATTGCCCCTGGAAGAGACTTCTGCCACACGTCCCTGACGGATCCTGATCTCGCGGCCGTGTTCATTGGTGCGGGTACCTCTGCCATAGTTTCCGTTATACAACACCAGATCGTTGGTAATCCGCTGCCGGTTCATGCCCCGGATGGTCAGAGCCCGGCCTCCCGGCAAGGTTGCAGTCCCCTGATACGCCAGATCTTTCTGTACAGACGGTTTCCCGTCTTTGTTTACAACAAAGGCACTGTGAGGTGAAGGTTCCACCCCATAGAAACTGTCATTCCATTTACAATTACCTATTACCCAGCCATCGGTATCAAAATAACAGGCGTTTACAGCAGCCCGGGCACCTGCAGCCGCCACCGCCCGGGAAAGCTTTCCTCTGCCGTTGAAAGGCACTGTACCAGGGAACGGCTTCAGATAATAACCGCTGTCCGAAGCCAGTCTCAGCACATATAACCGTACCGGCAGGCCGCCCATATCATCCTGCCAAAATGTATACTGCAGCCCATTTCCCAGGTCCTTACTGACTTTAATAATCTGGATACGGTACACATCGACCACGATCCGGTTCGGATTCTTCAGCACAATCACCTTGTGCTGGGCCGGTTTTTTCAGGTTGATCCGCAGCCTTGCCGTCTTTTTCCCGGTTTTTTCCATTACAACGTCCGTAACGGCATCGTCATGGAGCTGTTTCTGTATTTTGCTTTTCGCGGCCGTATCAAGTTCCAGCAAAATTTCATTCTGCGTACTTCGGTCTTTCCATTTTGCAGGACTGTCCAAATCCAGCACAATGCGTATCCGGGCCGGGCCGCTGCCTTCCCGTATGCCGGTAACCTGCGCAAAGGCAGACGACTGCAACAGCAATAAAAGAACTGTGAGCAACAGGATAAACCTGTTTGCCCCAGTCTGAATCCAACTGAAAATATTCTTCATGATCCACATCCCTGTAAAATCAGCAGGACGGTATGGAACCAAAAATATCCTATGTTTTCCAAAACCGTCCTGAAACAATTTAATTTTTAAGAAGACGCTGATTAAAACATGGCATTACTGTATACCGTACCGGGGCGCAGTTTGTCAAGGTTATCCAGCGCCTTCCCGGTACCGATAGCCACACAGTCCAACGGGTTATCCGCCACAAAAACACGGATTCCCGTGTCCTCTTCCAGTACTTTGGCAAATCCGCCCAACAACGCGCCGCCACCGGTAAGGTATATCCCGTTATCCACAATATCCGCCGATAATTCAGGAGGACATTTTTCCAGCACGGAACGGATCCGGCCAATCAGCGTCTCCAGCGGTTCTTCCAACGCTTTCCTTACATCTTCGGAAGTGACCGTTACCGTGGTAGGCAGGCCGTTGATTCCGTCCCTCCCGCGGACATCCATGCTTTTGACCTCTGCCCCGGGATGCACATTGCCGATGGTTTTCTTGATAGCTTCCCCGGTAGTATCCCCAATCAGGACATTATATTCTTTTTTGACATAGCGGACGATGCTTTCATCAAATTTATCACCGCCAATACGGACGGAATCGCTGTCTACTACGCCACCCAGACTCAGGATGCCGATGTCCGTGGTGCCGCCGCCGATATCCACTACCATCTTTCCGGAAGGCACCATGATATCCAGCCCTGCACCCAATGCAGCAGCCAGCGGTTCTTCGATAAGATAAGTCTTGGATACACCGGCCTGGATCGTAGCCTCCAGCACGGCCCGTTTTTCCACGGAAGTGATGTGGACCGGAATACAGGTCATGACCCGGGGTTTAAAGAAGAAACTTTTGCCAGCCACCTTGTTCACAATATATTCCAGCATCTTCTGGGTAATTGTATAGTTGGCGATTACACCTTCCTTTAAAGGCCGCACCGCAACAATCCCCTGGGGAGTACGTCCCAGCATATCCCGGGCTTCCGCCCCCACTGCCAGAATCTTATTGCCGGCTTTTTCTACCGCCACTACCGAAGGCTCGTTCAGCACGATCCCCTTCCCTTTTACATAGACCAGGATATTCGCAGTTCCGAGGTCAATTCCGATATCTGTATGTCCGCCAAACATATTCTTCTCCTACCTGAAAATCAGTCTTTCATGCTGATGCGCTGAATATCAGCCCCCAGCCCCTGCAATTTGCCTACTATATCTTCGTAACCACGGTCAATATGATGCAGATTGCCGATAGTAGTCTGCCCCTCGGCAACCAGACCGGCCAGGATCAGCGCCGCGCCGGCACGCAGGTCCGTAGCATTCACTTCACATCCCGTCAGTTTTGCAGGGCCTTCAATCATGGCGCCCCGGGTCCCGGTAGTTACAATATTGGCACCCATACGGTTTAATTCCACCACATGCATAAACCGGTTTTCAAATACAGTCTCCATGACCGTGCTGCGCCCCTGACAGATAGTCATCATGGCCATGATCTGGGCCTGCATATCTGTAGGAAAACCGGGATACGGCAGCGTCTTCACATTTACGCCCTTCAGCGTTCCGGGACAGGATACATGGATCCGGTCAATATCTTCTTCTATGAATACGCCGGCCTCCCGTAATTTCGCCAGCAGCGGCTTCTGATGTTCTGCCAGTACATTTTCGATAATTACATCACCATGAGTCATGGCAGCCGCAATCATAAAGGTTCCGGCTTCAATCCGGTCCGGAATCACGGAGTGCTCTGCACCGTGCATATGTTTTACGCCTTCGATCCGGATCACATCAGTGCCGGCACCCCGTACCCGGGCTCCCATCTGGTTCAGGTAGTTGGCCAGATCTACGATTTCCGGTTCTTCCGCCGGGTTTTCCAGTGTAGTCGTGCCTTCCGCCAGGCAGGCCGCCATCATAATATTTTCCGTCGCGCCCACACTGGGAAAATCGAGATAGATATTCGCGCCTTTTAGTCCATTGGGAGCATATGCATCCACAAAGCCGTGATCCTGGGAAATTTTAGCGCCTAACGCTTCAAAGCCTTTCAGATGCAGGTCAATCGGACGGCTGCCAATGGCACAGCCGCCGGGCTGGGAAATCCGGGCATGGCCTTTGCGGGCCAGCAGCGGACCCAGCACCACAAAGGAAGCGCGCATGGTACGAACCAGCTCATAAGGCGCTTCATACGCAGAGATAGTCGTCGTGTCCAGCGTCAGTTCATGCTCTTTTGAATCGTCTATTTTTACACCTAAATATTGCAGCACACCGCAAATCGTGCGTACGTCATCCAATTTGGGAATTTCATCCAGATAGCTGGGGGTTTCCCCTAAAATCGAAGCTGCAATAATTGGCAGTACCGCATTCTTGGCGCCGCTGGTCTTTACCGAACCAACCAGCCGGTTTCCGCCTCTGACAATCAACTTTTCCACAAGCTTACCCCCTACCGTTGATTTTTTAAAGAAACACTCATTCACTGCGTTCGTGAGCCGACCAACAGCTAACAGCCCCGCTGGCGCAGAAACGAATGAATCAGTGTTTCCTTATCAATTTAACTCTATCATTATAAGCGTCATTTAGCAAGAGGGAGAAAAAAATTTTACATCAGCCTCACGAAACTGCAGACGCAAAAAGAAAACGCCGCGCCTGTAAGCGCAGCGCCCGTAATGAAATTATATATCCTACTACTACTTGTCCAAATTGCTGAGATTCTTTGCCACGGTCTCCTGCAGCTTCTTTTCCTTCAGCTTTAAAAGTTCGGCGTGCTGCCTTTCCTGTTCCGCACGCTCTTCTTCCAGTTCTTTCATACGCTTCGCCTTGGCAGCCCTGCGTTCCTCGCGGAGCTTTTCCAGTTCTTCTTCGCTGATCTGGTTCTTTTCGAGCTCGTGTTTGCGCTCTATCTCCATCTCGGCGCGTTCCGCCGC
>DOSQ01000118.1 GCA_003512125.1 Acidaminococcaceae bacterium | reverse complement strand
GGCCTGCAGACTGGAGCCTTCCGGCAGGTTCATTTCCACCAGCAGTTCCGGACGCACGGAGGCAGGGAAAAATTCCTGCTTCAGCAATTTACCTAACAGCAGGGTCGAGGCAAACACACACAACGTGATTAGAATTACCGCAATGCGGTGCAGCAACGACCAGTTCAGCAGTTTTCGGAAAAGTACATAGAAACCGCTTTGGTACATGGGATTTTCTCCGTTGTTTTCCAAAGACGGAACTGCCGGATCCGGGCTTTTCGGTTTAGCAGCGGCCGGAGATACTTCACCGTCCTTTGGACGGATCCATTCATGGGCCAGAACCGGAGCCACCGTGGCCGAAACCAGCCAGCTGCTCATCAACGTGATCGTGATCACGGTAAACAGACTGCCGGCATATTCGCCCACATTGGATTTTGCAAACGCAATGGGCATAAAGCTGACGCAGGTGATCATGGTACCTGTCAGCAACGGTTTGGCACAGCTTTCAAAGGCGAAGGAGCAGGCTTTGATCCGGTTCCAGCCTTCGTTGATTTTGGTTTCAATCATTTCCACGACGACGACGGAGTCATCGACCAGCATGCCCAGGGCCACGATCAGGGAGCCCAGGGACAGCTTGTGCAGGTCAATGCCTGCCATATACATGCCTACCATACTGCACATGAGTACCAGCGGGATGCAGACGGAAATAACATAACCGCTCTGCCGGCCCAGCGTCATCAGGCTGACCACCAGAACGATCAGGATCGCTTCGATCAGGCTTTCCATAAATTCATTGATGGAATTTTTTACTACCTGAGGCTGATTCAGTACCTGATTCAATTCAAATCCCAGGGGGAGGTCTTTCCGGATTTCCTGAATGGTTTTATCCAGGTTCTCGCCAAGCTTCAGATTGTTGCCGCCATCCACCATGGAAATGGCAATACCCACAGCAGGCTTACCGTTAAAATACATTTTGGGTTCGGCAGGGTCGGCATACCCGCGTTTGACCGCTGCCAGATCCCCCAGCCGCAGTGTACGCCCGTTGCCGCTGACAGGCAGGTTTTCAATGTTCTTTACCGTATCCGGAATGCCGGTAAGCCGAAGATAGATATTACTCTGGCCATCGTGTTTCATGGCGGCCGGGGTAACGGAAGTCTCAGCCTGGATCACCGCTGCCAGCTGGTCTACGCTCATCCCCAGCTGGGCCAGTTTGGCATTGTCGATCTGGATATAGATTTTTTCCGGCTGGACGCCTAACAGTTCTACTTTCTTTACATCGGGCACCTGCACAAACCGGTCTTTGATTTTACTGGCGACTTTCCGCATCTCCTCATAGGAAAAACTGTCGGAAGTTATGGCGTATACGTTTCCGTATACGTCGTCAAAGTGGTCGTTATAGTATGGCCCATACAAATCAGAAGGGAGGGAACGCCTTCCGTCGCTGACCAGGTTACGTACTTCCTGCCAGCGAAGCTTCGTTGTTTCTGCAGAAACGTTTTCCTTTAAGTATACGTTGACCACGCTGACGCCCGGACGGGAATAGCTGGTGATATAATCCACATCCGGAACAGTCTGGGCGATTTTTTCTATTTTATCAGTCACCTGCATTTCCATCTGCTTGGCGGTAGCGCCCGGCCAGGCGGCGGATACTACCATCTGCTTGACGGTAAAGCTGGGATCTTCCTGCCGTCCAAGAATAAAATAGGAATAAATACCCATCACCGTCAGCAGGACGGCAAAAAAGTAAACGACCTGTTTATGTTTGATTGCCCATTCGGCCCAGTTCTGGTTCATTTTGCTTCACTGCCTTCCAGACGGACTTCCTGTCCTTCTGCCAGTTTATTGATGCCGCCGGTAACGATTACGTCGCCTTTCGAGAGACCGCCGGTAATGATGACATGGCTGCCTTCATAGCCTGCTGTTTTTACATTGACCAATGTTGCTTTTTTATCACGGATGACCCAGACCTGTGCCTGATCCCCGGTCTGGTAGATTGCACCGGAGGGAACGGTGATTTTATTTTCCTGGCCGGCATGCAGCATGACCTTTGCAGTCATGCCCAGTTTTGCCTGTGCCGGCATGGTATCTACAGCAACCCTGACTTTATAGGTGCGGGTAACGGCATCTGCCATAGGGGCGATTTCGCTGATGTGACCGGAAGCTGTCAAATCATTCAGCGCCCAGAAGGTGATCGTGGCAGGCTGGTCAGGCTTGATCTGCCCCAGCCGGTTTTCCGGTACAAAGATCTGGATCTCCCGGCTGCCGTCCTGTACGATAGTAGCTACCGGTGTTCCGGCGCCCACGACCTGTCCGACTTCCCCGGAAATCGCGGCAACGGTTCCGTCATGATCGGCTGTCAGCTGTGTGTAGCCAAGCTGGTTCTGGCTGGCAGTCCATTGCGCCTGGGCGCTCTTGAGGCTGGCTTCCGCCGCATCTAGCTGGGTCTTATACTGATCCCTTGCCATGGTGCTCACTGCGCCTTTTTCGTATAACGCGCTGAAACGTTTGTAGTTATCCCTTGCCAGTTCATAATTGGAACGTGCGGCTTCATACGCAGCTTTGGCGGCGTCATAACTTTGCTGCACATCCTTCGGGTCCAGTTCCATCAACACCTGGCCTGCACGGACCGTGTCGCCCAGACTGATATGGCGGGCCGTGATTTTGCCGGCGACCTGGAACGCCAGATTACTTTCGTACCTGCCCCGCACCTCTCCGGGATAAACGGATGTATCGCTGGCAGCCGTTTCCCCAATGGTCATGGTACGGACTACGGGTACGGGACGATCTTCAACAACCGGGGCTTTCAGTACATCATACAGACGCCAGCCGATAAAAACGGCAGCGACAGCTCCCAGCAGTATATAATGTGTTTTTGTCAGGCGTATTTCAGGCAGGCTCATGGTATCACCATTCTTTCAATTGTAACGTATCTGTTGGGTAACATAAGGGCCGGACAAAAATGTCCAGCCCTTTATGTAAGAAAATATGAATAAGATTTTTACGCAATATGTCCTTTGGCTTTGATTACTTCGATGACTTCGTCCACATATTTTTCGCAGACTTCATCACTTTCAGCTTCTACCATGACACGGATCACTGGTTCGGTACCGCTTTCCCGTACCAGGATGCGGCCGGTGTCGCCTAAAGCTTCCGCTACCTTGGCAACGGCTGCCTGCACGTCCGGGTCGTTCTGTGCGTCCGGTTTGCTCTTTACTTTTACGTTCTTCAGCACTTGGGGATAGAACACTACAGGCGCCGCCAGTTCGCTCATAGGTTTTTCCTTGGCCAGCATAACTTCCATCAGCTTCAGGGAAGTGAGGATGCCGTCGCCGGTGGTGG
>DOSQ01000054.1 GCA_003512125.1 Acidaminococcaceae bacterium | reverse complement strand
TGAAACGGTACAGGGAATTTGTGCTGCGCCGGGCCGCCTGGGAACCGCTGGCGTATATTATCGGGCGAAAGACTTTCCTGCAGTGGGAATTCAAGGTGACCCCTGCGGTGCTGATCCCCCGGCCGGAAACGGAACTGTTAGTAGAAAAGCTGGTGCAGTGCTGCACGGGGAAATCGCTGTCGCAGATGGAAAAAGAAACGTTCTGGCGGAAAAAGGCGGAAGAGGCCAAAGCCGCGGCGGAAAAAGCGAAAGCGGTGTCTGCAGAAAAGTTAAAGGACGAAACGGATCCGGAAAAGGCAGCGGTCTGGCAGCAGGAGGTGGCGGACCGGGAAGCGGTAGTCCTTCAGGCGGCGGAACGGGCCGGCATGGCCTGGCTGACAGAAAATGACAGCCCTTCCGGGAACCCGCCGGAGCTTGACGGGATGACAGATACAAGGACGGATGGCCTGTGCGGCAGCAGCAGGGCAGATTCTTCCGCCGCACCGGCAAAATCGGAACGGAAAGGTCCCGATATCCTGGATATGGGAACCGGCAGCGGAGCTATTCTTCTTTCTTTATTAAGATTATTGCCGCAAGGCCGGGGGCTGGCGGTGGATATTTCCCCGGAGGCGCTGGCGGTGGCAAAAGAAAATGCCGCCCGGCTGGAAGTGGCAGACCGCACCTGGTTCCTGCAGTCGGATATCTGGTCCCGGGTGCCGGCGAAAGCGCAGTTTGACATTGTGGTGTCTAACCCTCCCTACATCCCGGCACAGGTCATCGGGACCCTGGCCCGGGATGTGCAGAAAGAACCGCGCCTGGCGCTGGACGGCGGCGGGGATGGCCTGGCTGCGTACCGGAAGATTGCGGCCGGCCTGTCGCAGCATGTGAAACCGGACGGACTGGCGGCTTTTGAAGTGGGCATCGGCCAGGGGGAAGTTGTGGCTGCCCTGTGCCGTGAACAGGGTCTTTCCGTGACTGCCGTGGTAAATGATTATGCGGGCATTGACCGGATGGTCTTTGCCGCACGGCCAGGCAGTGCAAAGGCGGAATGGGTGTTGCAGTTACAAAAATCATGACAGGCTGCCTGCAGCCGGTTTTGTGGGAACAGACCGGACAGCGGCTGCCGCAATTGTTATGGATATAGCAGGTGGATATTGTATGGAAACGAAATTCTGGGAATTGAAGAAAAAACCGGACACGGCCATTGCGGAAGCAGCTGAACTGATCGCAGCAGGCGAGGTGGTAGCTTTCCCCACGGAAACGGTATACGGTCTGGGGGCGGACGGCCTGAACGCAGAAGCGGTGGCGAAAATATTTGCGGCCAAAGGGCGCCCGGCGGATAACCCGCTGATCCTGCATATTGCGGATACAGAACAGATTTATCCGCTGACCAGCGGCCTGAACGCCAACGCCCGGGCCCTGATGGATACGTTCTGGCCGGGACCGCTGACCATTGTGGTGCCACGGTCTGACCTGGTACCGGACATTGTGGCGGCCGGGCTGGATACGGTGGCGGTCCGGATGCCGTCCCATCCGGTGGCGGCGGCCCTGATCCGGGCGGCAGGCTGTCCCATTGCGGCGCCCAGCGCCAATGTGTCCGGCAAGCCCAGCCCCACCAATGCGCAGGACGTGGCGGAGGATATGACCGGCAAAGTGGCCGGGATCCTTGACGGAGGCAACTGCGGCATCGGAGTGGAATCCACCGTTGTGGACACAACGTCTCCCGTGCCCACGATCCTGCGGCCCGGCGGCATTACCAGGGAAATGCTGGAAGAACGGCTGGGCGCGGTGGAGATCGACCCGGCCCTGAACGGGGATCCGGCCCTGCGCCCCAAAGCGCCGGGGATGAAATACCGGCATTACGCGCCGAAGGCTCCCATGTACCTGTATGAAGGAACACAGGCGGCGCAGCGGCTGACGGAAGCCGTGCTGCGCGCCCAGAAACAGGGATTGCATATCGGGGTATTGTGTGACGACAGTGTAAAAACCAGGCTGGAGGAAAGCCTTCGCCGGGGCCATACCGCGGAGATTTTTTCTTGGGGGCAGGGGAAACCGGATCTGGCGGAGCATCTCTATGAACTGCTGCGTGATTTTGACAGGGTCTCTCCGGAGTTTATCGTCGGTATGGGCGTGGACGAAAAAGGTCTGGGACTGGCGGTGATGAACCGGCTGCGGAAAGCAGCAGGGTATCAGATCCTGCTGGCCGATGACAATACAATTGCTGTAAAGAGCGGTCACGGTTTCCCGGAACTGCTGCTGACGGTGGAGGAGTAAACGTTCCTGAAAAGGCCGGTTTAGTCTGTTTCGGCGGGGTTAATTCATGAGACCGGCGTTGTCTGAAAACTGTATGTGGTACTGTACGGCTTTTTGTGATAAAATAGATTGAATAAGCAAGCAACAGTTTTTGTTTGAAAAGAACGGAAGTTTGATTCGGGACCATCAGGAGGCAGTCTATGAAGATTGTAATCGGCAGCGATCACGGCGGGATCCATCTGAAGGAAGTACTGAAACAGCATCTGGCGGAACGGGGGATCGAGTTCCTTGATGCCGGGACCTATACGGAGGAGTCCTGCGACTATCCGGACATTGCGCTGAAAGTGTGTCAGAAAATTACGACTGGCAATGCGGAACGGGGGATCCTGGTCTGCGGTACCGGTATCGGGATGTCCATGGCAGCCAATAAGGTTAAGGGAATCCGTGCGGCCCTGTGCGGGGATGTGTTTTCCGCCACCATGAGCCGGGAGCATAATAACGCCAATGTCATCTGTCTGGGCGAACGGGTGCTGGGGGCCGGGCTGGCCACCTGTATTCTGGATGCCTGGCTGGATACGGAGTTCGCCGGCGGGCGTCATGAACGCCGGGTGAACAAGATTATGGCGATTGAGGAATAAAAGATGGACTTGGCACAGATTGCAGCTGCGGTCACCGCAGCTGCGGAAGAACTGATCGGGGCCGCGCAGCCGAAACCGGGACGGATTTTTGTGCTGGGCTGCAGCACCAGTGAGGTGCTGGGATCCAAAATCGGAACAGCCCGTTCACCGGAAACGGCGGAAGCCATCCTTACGGCGTTGCTGGCTGTGACCCGGGCCCATGGACTGTTTCTGGCCGTACAGTGCTGTGAACACCTGAACCGGGCATTGGTTGTGGAAGAAGAAGCACTGGAACGGTTCGGGCTGACAGAGGTGACGGTGCATCCAGTGCCGGAGGCCGGCGGCAGTGCGGCCAGCCGGGCGTATGAACTGTTTGCGCACCCGGTGGTGGTGGAATCAGTGACGGCAGATTTAGGCATGGATATCGGGCAGACGCTGATCGGCATGCATCTGAAACGGGTTGCGGTGCCCGTCCGCCTGCAGGTGAAAACCGTCGGGGAAGCGGTACTTACGGCAGCCCGTACACGTCCGCCGCTTATCGGGGGAGAACGGGCAAAATATTTTTGATTAATTTTGATTTTGAAAAATAAAAACCTGAAAGGAGTCTTACCCATGAACGTACACGTAGTAGACCATCCGCTGATCGCACATAAACTGACCATGATGCGCGACAAAAACTGCAACAGCAAGAATTTCCGCGAGTTGTTGGGAGAAATTGCTTCCCTGATGACCTATGACGTAACGAAAAACTGGGAGACCGAACCGGTGGAAATAGAAACACCGCTGGAAAAGATGACAGGGATCCGGCTGAAGGGGGAAGTGACCATTATTCCCATCCTGCGGGCGGGGCTGGGTCTGCTGAACGGTGTGCTGGAGATGATCCCCCATGCTCATGTGGGACACATCGGCCTGTACCGCGATCCGGAAACCCATAAACCGGTAGAGTATTATTGCGGCCTTCCTAAGCAGATGGACGCAAAATGCATCGTGGTGGATCCTATGCTGGCAACCGGCGGTTCTGCGGCGGCGGCGATTACCATGTTAAAGGAAAAAGGCCTGCATAATATCTGTCTCATGGTGCTGGTGGCAGCGCCGGAAGGCATTGAAGTGATTAATAAAGAGCATCCGGATGTGGAGATATATACGGCGGCTGTGGATCGAGAGTTGAACGAAAAAGCCTATATCCTTCCCGGGCTGGGGGATGCGGGCGACCGGGTCTTCGGCACATTGTAATTAATACACTGTAATTAAAAAAGATAATTGATAATTAATGGAGAATTACATAAGCCGCAGGAATGCGTTCAGGCCGCCCATGGCGGCTTACGGCGGCAGAATGAAGGGTTGTTATGAGCAGCAGAAATGAGATGAGGCCGGACTGGGACCATTATTTTATGGAGATCGCCCAGGTGGTCAGCAAGCGTTCTACCTGCCTGCGCCGCAGTGTCGGCGCGGTTATCGTAAAAAACAAACAGATTCTCGCTACAGGCTACAACGGCACTCCCAAGGGAATGCCCCACTGCGGGGAAGTTGGCTGCCTGCGGGAACAGCTGCATGTGCCTTCGGGCAAGAACCATGAGCTATGCCGGGGGATCCATGCGGAGCAGAACGCGGTCGTACAGGCTGCGGTCCATGGCGTGTCGGTAGAAGGGGGGACCCTTTACTGCACTAACCAGCCCTGTGTCGTATGTACAAAGATTCTGATCAACGCGGGTATTGAGCGGATCGTATTTAAAGATCCGTATCCCGACAAGCTGGCGGAAGATATGCTGGCAGATTCCGGGATCCGGGTGGAAGTGCTGGACGCGGAACAGAAATAGGAAAAGGCTGGCCGGACGGTAAGGCCGGAACTTTTTTCCGAAGTTGTAAGTTGCCTGGCTGAAGAACAGGCAATCGTATTTTTTGCAGAAAGACCGAGGTCTGTTGGTTGTATATTTTAGCTTTTGTCATTGCCTTGCTGGCCGGTTTTCTTTTAACACCCTATGTAAAAAAACTGGCTTTTGCCATCGGGGCAGTGGATAAACCTGATAAACGAAAAGTGCATACGCGTATTATGCCCCGTCTGGGCGGACTTGCTATTTTTATGGCGTTCGTTCTTGCGGTTGTCTGCAGTCTGCCTATTACCCGGGATCTGATGGGGATCCTGTTGGGCGGTTCCTGGATTGTAATCGTGGGCATACTGGACGACAAGTATTCCCTGCCTGCCAAAGTAAAGCTGCTGGGACAGATTCTGGCAGCCTGTATCCTGGTGGCCTTTGATATAAAGATCGAATGGCTGAACAATCCATTTGGCGGTTACTTCTATCTGGAATACCTGTCCATCCCCTTTACGATTTTCTGGGTCATCAGTTTTATTAATGTAGTAAACCTGATCGACGGTCTGGACGGTCTGGCAGCCGGTGTGTCCGGCATCGCTTCCATTACCATTATCCTGGTGGCGGTCCATCAGGGGTATTATCCGGTGGCGACCCTGACGGCAGCCTTGGCGGGCGGTATCTTCGGATTTATCCATTATAATTTTAATCCGGCTACCATTTTTATGGGGGATACGGGCAGCATGTTCATCGGTTACATGCTGGCGGCGATCGCGATTTTCGGCGCGGTAAAAAGTGCGGCTACGATTGCGCTGATCGTGCCGGCTGTGGCGCTGGGCCTTCCCATCATGGATACAGCTTTTGCCATCCTGCGGCGGTACAGTAACGG
>DOSQ01000163.1 GCA_003512125.1 Acidaminococcaceae bacterium | reverse complement strand
GTGCTGATGCTGGCCTATATGAACGGCGAGAGTCTGGCTAAGACAGTGGAGACCGGCTATACCTGGTTCTGGAGCCGCAGCCGTCAGGAACTGTGGAACAAGGGCGCTACCAGCGGCCACATGCAGAAAGTGGCATCCATTACCTATGACTGTGACGGGGATGCGCTGCTGGTAAAGGTAGATCAAACCGGGGCGGCCTGTCATACAGGGCACCGTTCCTGCTTCTTCAATCCTCTGTGGAACGAAGGGGAAGGGAAAAACCTGCCTGTTCCGGAACCGGACAACGAAAGCATCTACGGCGTTCTGGCAGAACTGTACCGGGTCATCCTGTACAAACGGGAACACGGTGGCGAAAAGAGTTATACGAAGTACCTGTTTATGAAAGGGCAGGATAAGATTTTAAAGAAGGTGGGCGAAGAGTCGGCAGAGACTATTATCGCTTCCAAGAACAACAGCCGCCAGGAAGTAATCTACGAAATGAGCGACCTGTGGTATCATTGCATGGTGCTGCTAGCCTACCACGGCATTACTCCGGCAGAATTACTGCATGAATTGTCCGGAAGAAGGTCGAAGGAAAACAATAGTAAATATTGAAAATTAGCCGAACAGTTACATAATATTTTATACACAGAAATGTCTGCATCACAAGGTGCAGACATTTTTTATGGTATAATAATATATTAAATAAAGTGTTAGCAGTGTCAGGGAGGAAATCATGGATAAACCTGTTCTTATCATCGGTCATCAGCATCCGGATACCGATTCGGTCTGCTCGGCTATTGCCTATGCTTATCTGAAAAAACAACTGGGTTGGAATGCGGAACCGGCCCGGGCGGGAAAGCTGAATCCGGAAACGGTGTTTGTGCTGGATTATTTCAAAATCCCGGCGCCCCGGTTGATCAATTATTTTTATCCCTCTCTGGAGGATATAAAACTGATGCAGGCACCCGCTGTCGGCATGCAGGCAACACTCCGGGAAGTGGGTAAGCTGTTTGTGGAAAATCCGCGTCTGAAATCCGTACCGGTACTGGACGAGGCGGGAAGCGTGGCCGGGATTGTTACCGTTGGCGATTTAGCCAAGCGGTATTACGAAGAAGAATCTATCAAGGAACTGGAGGATGGTTCCGCCAGCTATGCCAATATCGTCAGCACACTGGAAGGCAAGCTGCTTTGTGGGGATATTGCAAAAACGTTTTCCGGCAAAATCAAGTTAGGCGCGTCGCAGGTGAAGACGATTTTATCAGATGTGGCGCCGGGGGATATGATTATTTTGGGCGACCGGGAAGATGTTCAGAAGGAATTACTCAGCATCGGCAGTGTTTGCCTGGTACTGACCCGGAATACTGCTGTTTCGGAAGAAATTATCATGCAGGCCGAGGCGAAGGACGATGTAATCATCGTGACTCCGTTTGACAGTTACCGTACGGCGCGGCTTATCAACCAGAGCATTCCAGCAAGCCTGGTCATGACGACACCGGTAGTGTGCTTTAATGAGACGGACCTGCTGGCGGATGTGAAGGAAAAAATATTGTCTGCCAAATATGTAACCTATCCTGTGCTGCGGCAGGGAAAATATATTGGGATCATTGACCGGGGTATGATGCTGGAGCCGGAACGGCAGCAGGTCATCCTGGTGGATCACAACGAGCGGAGCCAGGCGGTGGAAGGAATTGAAGAAACACAGATTCTGGAGATCATCGACCATCACCGGCTGGGGGGCCTTACTACCGGCGCGCCGATTTACATCAGGCAGGAGCCGGTTGGCTCCACGGCCACAATCATCGCCAACATGATGTGGAACCATGATATAGGGATGCCGCCTTCTATTGCAGGCATCCTGTTTGCCGCAATGGTTTCGGACACGCTGTATTTCCGCTCGCCGACTACCACGGAAGCGGACAGAACTGTGGCAAAACGGCTGGCGGTACAGGCGGGTATTGAAGATTCGGAAGCATTTGCCATGCAGCTGTTACGGGCGGGCAGTGTGCTGAACACTATGGTGCCGGCGGATATCATCCGCAACGATTTCAAAGAATTTGATTATGGAAATGTACGGGTGACGGTGAGCCAGATCAATATTATGGACCGGCAGCTGGCGCTGGAAAAATTGCCGGAACTGCAACAGGCGTTGGATGCGTTCCGGGAGCATGAAAAGTATGATATGTCGCTGCTGATGGTGACAGATGTGTTGGGTGAAGCTACGGATCTGCTGGAGTCTGGATGTCGGGATGGGGTTCTGGATCTGGCTTTCGGCGTGCGTGACAAGGCAGGGTACTACCATCTGCCAGGCGTGCTGAGCCGGAAGAAGCAGGTGATTCCGCCGCTGACGGAAGCGTTCAAAAAAGTGGAATGAGGGAATGCGGGCAAACCTGCAGATAAGGTAAGCGGGGTTCCTTTGTAAATATTTGAAAGAATTGGAATTAAGGGATCGTTATGAAGCATTACATGTGTTTTGATATTGGCGGGACTTCCATAAAATTTGGCGTGGCCGGAGAAAATGGCACGCTGTTGCAAAAAGGCGAAATTCCGAATGTGATTACGAAGAAAGGCGTGGAAGGGTTGATAGAAAATCTGGCTTCTGTCGCAGAACAGAACCGGCAGGAATACAGTCTGCATGGCATAGCGGTTTCCACTGCAGGCGTGGTGGAGCCGGAACAGGGCCTGATTTTATATGCGCCAAAATATTTTCCCGGTTATCCGGGTGCTCCGCTTCGTGATTTGATGCAGCAGCGCTGCGGTCTGCCCTGTACGGTTGAGAACGATGTAAACGCAGCAGCGCTGGGTGAATACTGGCTAGGCGCAGGACGCGGTGCAAAATCACTGTTCTGTATTACTGTCGGAACTGGAATTGGCGGCTGTGCCCTGCTGGACGGCCAGGTGATTCATGGAGCAGCCTGCTTTGGCGGGGAAGCGGGATTACAGCATATTACA
>DOSQ01000079.1 GCA_003512125.1 Acidaminococcaceae bacterium | reverse complement strand
AGGGCAGTAGGCCATGGATGCAAAGATGTCATCCCGCTCATGGGCAGCGCCTAATTCTTTAAGATAGGAATCATAGTCTTTTGCGTTGCCCGTTGCACCTAACAGGGCAGACAGGGCACCTCCGGCGCTGGTGCCGCTGGAGATAATCTTTTCCGTATCACCGGCGGGAATGCGCCCGGCCTTGCGGTTGTAGCGTACGAAACGTACGGCAGCTTTGTAATCGACGATCAGGGCAGGTGCCTTACCGGTCTCATAGCCGTTTTTATGTTTCAGGGAACGGCCCCGGATGGCAGGGGAGACCACCACGTACCCGTTGCTCAGGGCGTATAACACAGCGTTGGCTCCGCCATGGCGGGAGTCTTCCTTCGGTTCCACAATCTGTCCCGGCATATAACCGCCCACGCCGTTAGGCATAAAGATGGGTGCGGTTTCTGCAGTAAACCCGTTAACTGTCCCACCGTTGAAATAGGGTTCCGGAATATAAACACTCAGCATCTGGCTTTCCGGGTCGTACGGTTTTTTCACATACACTAGATTCTCATAGGCGCGGAACGAAACTGTCTCGCCGTTAGCGTTCATCGTTTTTTTGGTATAGTCATCAGGGTCAAAGTCAATACTGTACTCCTGTCGGTTTTTAAACGCATTGGCAAAAGCTTCGTCCTTTTTATTCTTTTCTTTGGCACAGTTTTTCAAAAAGCTTTCACGCTGTTCCTGCAGCTTTTTGATATCTTTCAGCAAAACCTTTTCTTCTGCCATTTCTTCTTTGGTCAGTTTCACATTACCGTTATACGGAATTGCGCTGCCGGGTCTGTATTCGCCTTCCCTGAGAAATACATTCCGGACTGGTTTGAATTCGGCGGAATGGTCGATTGCATTTTGCTCTGCGGTTTCTGGCTGTGCAACCGTTGAGTCTGTCGATGCTGCTGCTTTCCTTTGCCGGGATTCCTGTGCAGCTGTTGTTTTACTGGTTGAAACCGTTTCCGCAAAAACGGGAGCGGCGATTACAACGCCCTGCAACAGGGAGGCGACGATAGCTGCAGCCAGGTATTGTTTGGCATGAGAAGAATTAAAACGCATTACGGTGCTCCTTGTATTTTAAAAATATAGCAAGATTTGGAATATAAAATTTATAATAATATATTATATCATATTTTGCACATAGAGGTAAGAGCATGGAGAAAAGGAAGTTTGCCCTTTATCACCTGGTTCAGGTATTCCCGTTTCTCTTTTCTATAAAAGAGCAATTTTGGCGGGCCGACGCAATGACAGCTTTCCCGAACATAACAATAAAATGCAGATATGAAATGTTACTTAAAGACAAGATAATAACACTGTCTATACTTATTAACAGAAAGCAGGCTGGCAAACCGCACCACGACTGGAGTTGCGAAAAAAATCCGGTCACTGAAGTGACCGGAAGAGGAAGATTCCGGGTTTTGCAGTATTGATCTTTTAAGAAATTTGTTAGCAAAAACGCCCGTTCAAAACAGAAGAAAGAAACTCCTTGCAAAACAACTAAATTTCGGCTAAAATAATATTAGATATTAAATTAGCCGAAAGGAAGGGCCGTTATGTACATAAAAAGGCATGCAGAACGAGCGGTAACAGAATTGGCTTCCATGTTCGGTGCGGTACTTGTTGCAGGTGCGCGCCAGGTGGGCAAGACGACCATGCTCGACCGGCTTACGCAAAGCTGCTGCAAAGTAACGCTGGACGATCCAATTGTGCGGGCTGCCGCAGAAGAAACAGGAGGGACGTTTTTTAAAGATAATCCTCCGCCGGTTTTTGTAGATGAAATCCAGAAAGCGCCTGCCCTTTTCGAACAGGTGAAACTGATTCTTGACAGAGAAAAGAAAAAAGGGCAGTTTTTCATGTGCGGCTCCCAGCAGTTCCGTATGATGAAAGGAGTCAGCGAATCCCTGGCAGGACGTATCGGACTTGTCACTTTATCAGGGCTTTCCCTCCGTGAAATGTGCAATGTCTCTATTGACACGCCCTTTCTGCCTGTGGAAGAGTATTATGTTGCCCGTGCCAAAGAACTGTCGGAGATTTCCTATAAGGACGTGTGGAATACCTTACATCGTGGCAGTATGCCTGAACTTTTCGGGAACCCCGGTTTTAACTGGCAGATGTTTTATGGGGCCTATGTACGGACGTACATTGAGCGGGATGTGCGGGAAATAACGGAGATCGGGGACATAGTTAAATTTACCAGATTTATGGTGGCTGCTGCGGCATCAACAGGGCAATTACTGAATCTTGCGTCTCTTGCCAGAGATGTAGGCGTCAGCCAGCCCACGGCAGAGCGCTGGCTTTCTATTCTGGTTGCCTCAAATCTGGTATTCTTGCTCCGTCCATATTCGAATAATGTTACAAAACGTGCAATAAAAACCCCCAAGCTGTACTTTCTTGATACAGGCCTTGCCGCCTACCTGACCCGCTGGAATACACCGGATGTACTGAAAAATGGCGCCATGGCCGGTGCGTTTTTTGAAAGTTTTGTGCTTGCGGAAATCATCAAGAGCTATTATAATCGAGGAATCCTTGAGCCTGCTTTGTATTTCTACAGGGACAGGGACATGAACGAGATTGATATTCTGATTGAAGAAAACGGTGTCTTATATCCTTTGGAGATAAAGAAACACGCAGACCCATCGAAAAAAGATGCAGCCGCATTTTCCTTGCTCGATAAGATTCCGGGAGTAAAACGCGGACCGGGCGGCGTGATTTGCCTGTATGATAAGCTGGTGACGCTGCAGGGCGAAGACAGGGTGATTCCGGTGCAGTATTTGTGATTCATTGCGTTATGTTGAGTGTTTCAATCATATTTAACACTTGTCTGACAAGAGTATTTGTTTATAAGTTAACCTTCAATTCTTTATCTATTTTCATTTCATCCGGCGTGACCTTGCACGTATAAGCCAAAAGGTGTACGCCGGCGTTTTGGGCTTCGCACAACGCATCCGCAAATTGCGGGTGCGTTTTTCTGTTGGGGGTGAAGTACAGTGCTCTTTCCATTTGCACGACAAAAAGGACGTAAGTCGCAAATCCTTCTTCATGACAATGAATCAGTTCGCGGACATGTTTTAGGCCCCGCTCCGTTGGCGCGTCGGGAAAAAGGACGACGCCGCTGTCTTCCAGCGTGACGCCCTTGACTTCAAGGAAAATCTTGCGGGGGCTGGCTGCTGCCGTATCTGTGGATACAGGAGAGGTTGCCGTCTTTTCCGTTGGTTCTATGGCGACCCCTGCCCGCTTCGTTTCTGTTTTGCATTCCAGATAAAAGTCAAAACGGGAATTGCCGTATTTGTATTCCGGTTTCAGGTAATCAATTTTACCAAAAGGCGACGTGCCGGATTCCAGCCATTCTTTTACGGCGGCGTTGGGGGCCTGGGAATCCATGTTGACGAGGAGAGTGCTGCCCGGTTTTGGATTCGTTGTTCTGTCTGTGGCTGAGGGTTCTTCGCCGGTGGAATGTGAAAGGAAACTATCAGGTGGTTCTGCAATAGTTACTGCAGACGTTTCACTTTTGGCAGAACGTGTATGATTTTTTATTACTTTTTCCACTGCGATCAGATCATATTTTGTTTTGCGCTGCGGGTTATCGCTTACGGCACAATACACAGTACAACCCGGAACCAACAGTTCGCGGCAGCGTCCGGTGTTTTT
>DOSQ01000050.1 GCA_003512125.1 Acidaminococcaceae bacterium | reverse complement strand
AATAACGATAGTTTACGCTGAGCTTTTCATAAGTGAAATCACCGCCCAGACCGGCAAGTTCCAACGTATAGGAATTACGCTTTCCGGCATGGGGATCATAGATATTGTCACGGGAATCATATACACGGGAATAAGTTATACTGTTCGTTGTGCCAAAGTTTTCTTCACGGCGTTCCTGCCCAGTAGCCGGCCACTTCCCCGCAAATTGATGATACTTGCCATTGGGATCCGATATTTGATTGTTAAAAGAATCCTCATAATATTGCATGCTATACCCGTTGATTTGCTTTTTATATTTATCATCACGGTGTTTCAGCGTAATATAATGCCGGACGAATTCACCCTGGGGACGGCCAAGCGTAATCTCCTGGCCTACACGTTTTTTGTCATACCGGGCAATTTCATCGCCGTTACGGTCATAATCCGCATATTCGTTGGTAAAATCATAAAGGGAAATTCCCAATGAGGTTTCTTTTTTATCCAGCCACGGTTTTCGGTACGTAAGCTCGTAGTTTTTATTATCTTCCCCGCCAAATTCCCAGCGAAGCATGATACTGTCGCCGGTTCCCCGGAAATTCTTGTCACCGACTGAAATCATACCGACAAAGCCGTCCGCATCACTGTAACCTGCGCCAATGCCAAAGGTACCGGTATTCATTTCAACCACATTGATTTCCATTTCTACTGCATTAGGCTGACGGCCGGGATTCAGTTTCATATTGACATCTTCAAAGAATCCCAGATTCTGAATACGGTTCATAGAACGACGTGCCAGTGTTGCATTAAAGGGATCACCTTTTTTCATTCGGATTTCACGTAAAATAACTTTGTCTTTTGTCTTTACATTCCCTTTAACCTTGAAATCCTCTACAATACCTTCATTGATTTTTATCGCCAGAACCCCTCCCGGTTGGAAACTTACGTCTGTAATACGGGCAAGGATATAACCGTCTCTTTTATATTGTTCCTCCACAAAGCCCAATTTCCTGTTGGATTCCCGGATATTTACAATTTTTCCTTTCGGAAGATTCACAATCTGACGAATCTGCTCAGTAGAAACTTTGGTATTCCCCGTTACTTCCAAATGATCAAATTTGGGATTCTCCTGAACATGATAGGTTACCTGGACGCCTTCCGGTACAATCTGGAAGGACGGCCGTAATTCATAAAACCAGCCCAGACCGTAAATGGCCTGCATGTCTCTGGTAATATCCTCTTCTGCCAGAGGCAGACCCGGTTTACTGTAAACTGCTTTCAGAATATCTTCCGAAGGGATTTCCTCGTTTCCTTCAACACTAATTTTGGTCACGGTTTTATTGAGATAAGGAGCCAGTTCATTCTCTTCTTCCTGCACCCCGATATCCTGCCCCGGAACAGGACTTTGCGCAGGAGGGAGATTTAACCGGCTTGTCCTGGCGGTTGTTGGTCCTGCGGTCCCGCTTCCCTGTGTCTGAGCAGTGCTTTCTTTTTCGCTCGTTGTTGAAACAGGTTTCTTTTTGAGCCCAATCGAATCTGACACAGTCGTTGTCGTTTCTGCAAACACAGGACTGGCAACAAGCAGTGTTGCCAGCAAACCAACTGTAATCTGTTTTTCCAAAGCATGTTTCATAATACCAGTAAACCTCCCCTTAAAGTCGGAAATTTAGAATCAAAGGTTCTGTCAATAGCTTAACTATTATATTATACACCTTACGGTGATTATAACAATAAGTCTTTGTAATTTATCGTATGCTTTCCAGTTCCTGTTTTCCGGAACGAATCAGCTGACGCATCTGATTGGCAGAAAGCCGGATGCCCGCGTCCCGGTTCCTCACCTGCTGCAGTTGCGGTACAGCGGCCTGCACCGGTGTATCCGGCTTTTCTTTCATAATCGCTTTCTTTTCAGATACAGCATCGGAAGGCGTATCGTTTTGTCGGGAAACAGACACGTTTTTATCCCTGTCTTCAACGGGCTTCCCTTTTTCTGGAGTGATCACCATTCCCTGAATACCTGCCGCATTTGTCGTATTTCTCCCATATGCAGAGGCCCACCACCAGCCCAAACCTCCTGAGGCCAGCAACAGAACAGCAGCACATGCAGCCAGCATGCGGCGTGTCCAGGAAATTCCCGGCCGTTTCTGTCGTATATTATCCAGTTCCGCTTCTGCCAGCATCAGATCCAGTTCACCACGGACCTCCTGATTACTGCGAAAACTACGTTCCGCATTGTCAAGGCTGGCCTTCGCATTCCGGATACGACTGCACACAGATCGGCTCTGAGTCATAGAGTTTCCCTCCAAACTTACATATGATTATATATAATCTGAACAAACTTGGCAAATTAACCTGCAAAAAAAACTTATTTTTTTGTGTTTTCTCAGTTTTTCTCCCACTATCTCTTCTTTATAGCCCGATAAGACCACTTTTCTTTTAAACCCGTTCATAGCGAACATAATTCATATACCGAAACGGCAAAATTATTTTTTTAAGTCGCTCATAAAGCGGGATAGCATCCCACGTATCCTGCGAACCCCCTGTTTTTCCAGGCGGTATATATGATTCGTCGTAACCCGGATATCCGCAGCCAGAACGGTGGGTGTCTTGTTTTCTATAAAGATACCCATCAGAACCCGTTTCTCCTTTTGCGGGAGCCGATCCACGGCCCTGGATACTCTGTCGGAAACCGCGTGGCGTTCCGCCACCTCTTCCGGAAGCAGCTGGAAGGACGGCAACACTTCCGCAAGTCTCCAGCCTTCTTCCGTTTCCCTGTCCAAAGAAAGTTCCACGTGGGAAAACTCCCTGTGCAGGAAATCACGCATCCTGCCCCGGATGCGATGGATTGCATAGAGACTGAATGCAACGCCTTTTGTATAATCATAGTTTTCGGCAGCTTCCAAAAGTCCCACCGTACCTTCCTGAATCAGTTCCATCATGGTTTCTTCCGGTACATGGAATTGCGCCGCTGTTTTAAAAACCAGCGGCTGGTAGGATGTAATCAGTTTCTGGTGGGCATCTTCATTTCCTTCCGCTTCGCGAATCCAGAGTTCTTTCTCTTCCTCCGGGGAAAGAAGTTTTATTTTTTTCAGTTCTTCCAGATATTTCTGCAGCACAATGATCCACCTCTGCTCAGAATGTGATCCGATATTCCACACTGTACCGTCTGTCATGATCCTGATCCTGGGAAAGCGTGAAATTCATATGTTCGGTAATCTGATACTGTGTATAAATATTATCATATTTCCCGTCAAAACTGCTGGTATAACCGATTTTCCAGCGGTCTGTCAGATTTTTCGCGACCAGGAAATTATACTGCTCTTTTTCTTCCTCTGTCAGTTCACGAATGATCCGGTTATCAAAATCAACACCGTTTTCAACCTTACCGACATAAACACGGAACTCATCAATTCCCAGCGCCTTTCGAATCGTCCGTTCCACATCTCCCAGCAGCCCTGTTTCCAAGCCGGCAATCAGCAGATTATGCATATCTTCATTCGTTATATCATCACTGCCGGCCGACGAGCGTTGCAATGTCAGCATGCGGACCAGCGCATTCTGCGACAGATACGGATTCGACGTCAGTTTCATATCCAAGGTATCTTTTCGTAACGACCCGTCAATCTGGAGAGCGATCCTGTACCGGCTGAATTTTGTATTCGCGTTCAGCTTCACATAAGGCAGGAAGGATCCCGGATTCTGCCACCTGACAGAACCATTGTCAACTTTAAAGCGGGTCCGGAGATATGTCACAGTCCCTTTATCCGTGTCGATACCGCCGCTGATCCGCGGAAAGACGGTACTGCCTTCGGCCTTTACCGCACCCTTCAGCCACAGGTCATATAAATATTTATTATACAGATGAACCTTCGGGCCAAGCTTTACTGATACATCCATTCCCAGATTACTGTCTCCTTCTCCCAGGGAGGGAATGGTTGGCATATCGATCATTACATCATCCAGCAATACATCCGCTGTTATTTTGGGACGCCAGCCTTCTTCCATACCCTGTACCGGCATTGCCTTCTTATCCGGTTCTCCGGCTTCCTGTTTTTGCAAAAGGCGTTTAGGAATCCGGAAATGCTCCGGAGACATTGACAAAGTCCCATTAATACGGCCTTTAAAAACTGCCGATTCCACCTCTGCGTTTTTCGCCGCAACGTTAAACAGATAAGCCTTTTCATCCGGGGCCCTGAAGTCATAACTTCCGCTTGCTTCCACAGAACCCTTTCCCAGTTCTGCCGCGAACTTTTCAACAGTCATGTTGCTGCCGCGGAATACAACACGCAGCGCAACTTTGTCTATCAATGTCCGGACATCTTTCAGTTTCAGACAACCCTCTTCTACTTCAATATCCCCATACATTTGCGGTTCTTCCAAAGAACCTGTTATCTTCACCAGACCTTTGGTGCTTCCTACGCCCCAGTCTATCCTGGGATGTGTTCCGAAAACTGCAAGGCTTGCCTGGTTGAAATCAACCTGGATATTCATCTGTGCATCCGGATTTTTTCTCTTTTCTTTAGCACGTAATATATCTACCGGAATTTTGCCATCAGCTGTCAGTTTATACATATCCTGTTCGGCGGAGAACTGACGCAGTGTAATCATATCGTTTTCCAGGCTGAACACAAGGTCTGCGCGGTCAAAGGACACCTCTTCCAGACTGCCCTGAACCAA
>DOSQ01000070.1:5712-7579 GCA_003512125.1 Acidaminococcaceae bacterium | reverse complement strand
CGTCGGCTTCCTGTGATAACAGGATGCGCTTTCCTTCTTCCCAGGCTTCCTGTGCCATTTTTACATCAACAGGATCCGGATTACGGAAATTGACAAAACTGTCCCGTCCCATTTGTTTTATGGTAAAGTTGGGCAGGAAATGAAACGCCTGCGCTTCTCCATAGGTGGCATCGCCTTTCATAAAACAGATCATGATCACGTTTGCCCCGTGGCCTACAGCCCGCAGCGCGAGCCCTAAGGCGGCAGAGGTTTTTCCCTTACCGGTTCCCGTATAGACATGCAGCATGCCAAAATTTTTCATTGCAACGCACCTTCCGTCACTGTTCTTTCAGGAAAACTGTTTCACATACTCCGTATTATTTGCGGCCGTAACCGGTCCCCGTTCCGGAACAGAGTTCCTGGCTGCGGTACCGTTGTGCGGCAAAGGCTGTTCTGACAGAAGGTTATACAGTTCCGATGCCCCTTTGGCAATTTTTACGTCCCGCCTGCTTCGATGCATGAACTCCGTTAAGGACATATCGTCCAGGAACAGGTTATCCTGGTTCAACACGACCGAAGGGAGAATTACAGGATTTTCTTCCGGAATCTGGGCCAGGATATCGGATCCTGTCAATAAACCGGTTACGTTGACGTTATGGCCGAAAAAGTCATTGACAACGGGGATAATACGGTGATTCGTATGGTATTTCGCATTAAAGGAATCGATGACCGGCTGCAGCAGGGTGGCTGCTGAAACACCGAGAGGAATTACGTAGTCTTTTTGTACAGGAGGCCGGCTGCTTCTGGAGTTCTGCGCAGCCCTGTCCCACTCGGCAAGAAAATTCCGTGTGAGCCCGATACCGTTCTCCAGCTGGGGAAACCCGTCATACCAGGAAACGGGAGGCATTTCACGGCCTGCCAGAATGTAAAACTCATCTCCCAGATATATGAATGAACGTCCAAGCCGGCGGCGGCATTCTTCCTGCCAGCGGGTCACGGTGTTAACGAGAGCTTCCGCTCCGTCTTTTGTGAAAAGCTGCAGGTCAGGCAGGCCCTTTGTATTTTTTGTAATGCCTACCGGAACGACAGCCATATCATCCACATAATCCGATAAGGCTGCCAGATCCCTGTATGACTTTTCCAGGACCGGACCGTCGTTCCAGCCGGGGCAACAGACGATCTGGGCATGGATATGGATTCCGGCGGCAAACAGACGTTGCAGTTTTTCCATGATTTCGCCGGAATGACGGTTCTTCATCATCGCCTGCCGGACTTGCGGATCCGTTGCGTGGACCGATACATATAACGGCGACATGTGATTCCGGATAATACGGTCAAAGTCGTCTTCGGTCAGATTGGTCAGCGTTACAAAATTACCGTACAGGAACGACAGGCGGTAATCGTCGTCCCGGACGTAAAGGCCCTTGCGCAGACCGGGGATCATCCGGTCCACAAAGCAAAAGACGCAGCGGTTATGGCAGAGGCGTACTTTATCAAACACGGCGCTTTCAAAGGAAAGTCCCAGTTCTTCGTCAATCTCTTTCGGAACGGGTATCTCACGTATAGTGCCGTCGGCTCCCCGGACAGACAGGACCGGTTCGAAATCAGCCGCAGCAAAACTCACATCCAGAATATCACGCATGGGCATGCCATTAATGGCGCAAAGAGACTCTCCGGCTGTTATGCCGGCAGCTTCTGCCGCGCTATGCTTCCTGACTGAACTGATCTTACCTTCACCGCTTGTTTCCATACGTCCTCCAAATGTCTTTTTATATTATACCTAAATTTTCGTAAAAAAACAAATGTACATTGTAAAAAAGCAAAAAAAGACCCGCTTTTTAAAAGCGGGCCCTGGTTTGTAAAAAGATTACTTACGGATATTCAGTTT
>DOSQ01000070.1:0-5543 GCA_003512125.1 Acidaminococcaceae bacterium | reverse complement strand
TTCAGATGCTCGGTCAGGGCTGCGATACGGGTGGAAAGAACTGCAATCTGTACTTCCGGGGAACCGGTGTCGCCTTCATGGCGGGCATTATCTTTGATAATAGCCTGTTTTTCTTCTGTTGTTAACATAGTAACGAACCTCCATAAAAATAATTATTGTCCGGCCGGAACCAGGCAGGCGTTGGAGAAGCGCTCTTCTTAGCTCCGGTTAGGATACTGAAGTATTTTAGCACATAAACAATTATATTGCAAATCTTTTTTACATAACAATAAAAAAATATTTTACAAAACAGAAAACCGCTCCGCATCGCGGATGAAGCAGCCGGTACGGCATTTACTGTTCGTTGTCCTGGGAGGCAAACCAGGCCAGGGCATCTGCTTTGTCCTTTTCCAGCTGCGCTTTTAATTCATCTAACGAAGAAAACCGCCGTTCATTTCTCAGGAATCTGCAAAATGCGGTTTCCAGGATATGTCCGTACAGATTTTCATTGCAGCCAAACAGGTGGACTTCCAGTACTTCCCGGACCACATCGTCAAAGGTCGGGTTCATGCCCAGATTCCCTACCCCGTTATACAGTTTTTCCCCGTCCCGTACCTGCAGCGCATACACACCGGCAGGCGGAAGGGCGGAACCGCTCCGGTTCACATACAGGTTTGCGGTAGGGAAACCTAAGGTCCGGCCGCGTTGGAAGCCTTTATGGACGATTCCCTCTACACTGCAGAAACGCCCCAGCATATATTCTGCGTCACGGAGATTGCCGTCTGCAATGGCCCGTCGTATCCTTGTACTGCTGATCACCTTGTTCTTGTATTCCAGAAGGGGCCTGATCATGACGTCAAAGCCGTGTTCTTTCCCGCTTTTTACTAAAGTATCTGTGTTCCCCGAACCGCGAAACCCATAGGTGAAATTGGTACCGCAGACGAGGCAGGAAAAATTAAACATACGCAGTTTTTGTAAAAAGCCTTCCGGTGATAAAAGCGACAGCTGCCTGTTAAACGGAACGTCAATCAGCAGGTCGACGCCCCACCGTTTCAACAGCCGTATTTTTTCTTCCGGGGATATGAGCGACTGCGGAATGGCAGAGGGACGGATTGTGGCATACGGATGGTTGCTGAATGTAAACACGGCGAGCCGCAACTGATGCGTTCTGGCATACGATGCCGCAGCGTCAATGACATCCCGGTGCCCTTTATGCAGGCCGTCAAAGGTTCCCATGGCAATCACGCAGGGTGTGTCATGAAAAAAATCTATTTCGTTTTGATCCAGATTCAGATGTTTAACGATTTCCATAATTATTTAATGCATCACTGTCAATCTGCACCAGTACTTTTTCCGGACTTACCACTTCTTCTTCCACGGTTACCATTCCGAGAAATGTATCCGCGAGATACAGAGAGTACCTTCCCGGTTCCGTGCCTTTTATGGTTGTCCGGACACCGTTGGTGATGCGGTGCGCCTGAAGGGCGTTTACATACAGTTTTTCTGTTTTGGAAACTGCGGATTCCACCGGAAGCAAAACGGCCTCCGGATTTTCTGCGATCTCCTCCAATGTATGGGAGTCTTCAATGCGAAAATCCCCTGCCCTTGTCCGGAGCAAAAATGTCATGCAGGCACACGTGTCCATCGATGCGGCTATATCTTCCAGCAAGGTGCGGATATAGGTGCCCTTGGAACATTCGATATCCAGACAAAAGTACGGGGGATAAAAACGAAGGAGCTCCAGCCTTCGGATTTCAACGGGCCTGGCAGCGCGTTCAATTTCAACTCCCTGTCTGGCATATTCATACAATTTTTTTCCGTTGACTTTCAAAGCGGAATACATAGGCGGGACCTGTAAGATATGGCCCCGGAACTGTTGCAGGGATTTTTCAAACTGCATGGCGGTCATCACCGGAACCGGTTTACGTTCCATCACGTTCCCACTGTCATCACCGGTATCCGTCCGGATACCCAGAAGGCCCTCGGCACGGTAGTGTTTTGTATCCGAGGCGGCATATTCCAGCATACGGGTCGCATGGCCGATGAAAACAGGCAGTACTCCGGCTGCGTCCGGATCCAGTGTACCGGAATGGCCGGCTTTTTTCAGACCGTAGATATGTCTGATCCGGTTAATTACATCATGGGATGTCATACCGGGAGGCTTCAATACGTTAATGATCCCGTCTGTCATTGGAACAGTTCCTCAACCGCTTGCAAAACTGTCTTCTCGGCTTCTTTCAACGGGGCATAAATGCTGCAGCCGGAAGCTTTTTTATGACCGCCTCCGCCAAAGGATAACGCGATTTTAGCTACATCTTTTTCTTTGGAACGGAAGCTCACCCGTGTCAGATTTTCTTCTACCTGTTTGAACAGAAGAGCAACTTCTACGCCTTCCACATAACGTGGATATGAAATGAAGGCATCGGTATCTACATTGTGGTCGTACAGTTCCGGCGCGATTTCAATAAAGGCTATTTTCCCGTCATGCAGAAACGTCAGTGTTTCCAATACTTTGCGCAGCATTTCCACCTGTGAACGGGATTTTAATTCCATGTTGTCTGAAATCAGGCTGGGATTTACCCCGTAACCGAGCAGATCGGCCGCCGTTCGCAATGTATTTGCGGTAGTGTTGGAGTATTTGAACGATCCGGTATCTGTGTAAAGACCTTCATATATACAGGTTGCGATATCTGTATTGATGCTGATCCCCATCTCTTTCAGCAGACGGTACATGATTTCGGCCGTTGCCGCGGCGTCCGGATCCAGATACAGATAATCCGCAAACCGTGTATTCGTCTTGTGGTGATCGATATTGAGAACGGCGCGGGACCTGACGACGTCCATGGCATTGCCGGCCCGGTCTGCCGAACTGGCATCAATGACCACCAGAAGGTCCGCTTCTACCGATTCGTCTGCATTAAAACGGCCATATGCATCAATACCGGGAAGAAATGAAAAGACGTTGGAAATGTCATCGTCTACATTCATGATCACTTCTTTTCCCAGCATGCGTAATGCGTGCATAAGGGCCAGTGATGAACCGAGCGTATCGCCGTCAGGGCTGACATGGCTGACAATAACCAGCTTTTGCGCTGATTTCAGCAGTTCGGCTGTTTCCGCTAATGAACAGTTCTTACTCATCTTTATTTCCTTCATTTTCTTTGATCTGGCGCAACAAACGGTCTATATGGGCACCGTATTCCAGGGAGGTATCTTTTTCCAGGATGAGTTCCGGTGCAAAACGCAGACGGATGCGTTTTGCGATTTCCGTCCTCATGAATCCTTTTGCCTTATTCAGCGCCTTCCAGGCTTGTTCCTGTTCCTCTGCCGTACCGTACAGGCTGACATAAACTTTTGCCTGGCTCATGTCATCCGTCAGACTGACGCCCGTAACGGTCACCAGTTTTATGCGCGGATCTTTGATATCCAGCAGAAGCATATTGGAAATTTCGTGCTGGATGGCTTCCTGTACTTTTTCAACTCGTAATCTGGCCATAGTTCACCTGTTCATCATTTCTTATTCGGGAGCAATTTCTTTCATCACATAAACTTCGAACTGGTCGCCTTCCTTGATGTCATGGAATTTAGCCAGTGTGATACCGCATTCGTAACCGGCAGCAACTTCTTTTACATCGTCTTTGAAGCGGCGCAGGGATTCCATTTCGTCTTCGGAAATAACAATGCCGTCGCGAACTACACGGATCTTGGCATTGTTGGTAACCTTGCCTTCTGTTACGTAGCAGCCGGCGATGATCATCTTGGAAATCGTGATGACCTGGCGCACTTCCACGCGGCCAATGACGTCTTCTTCAAATTTCGGCGCCAGCATACCTTTGATAGCGGCTTCTACATCATTAATTGCGTCATAGATAACCCGGTACGGACGGATATCAACTTTCTCACTCTCTGCCAGTTTACGGGCATTGGCGTCGGGACGGACATTGAAGCCGATGATCAGCGCGTTGGCTGCGGAGGCAAGCATTACGTCCGATTCGTTGATAGCGCCCACGCCGGAATGGACAACGGCAACTTTGACTTCTTCGTTCTGAATCTTGACCAGGGATGCGCACAAGGCTTCCACAGAACCCTGCACGTCTGCCTTGACCACAATATTCAGTTCCTTCAGCTCACCTTCTTTGATGCGGCTGAAGATGTCATCCAGCGATACTTTGGCAGCTTTCTGCTGTTCTGCTTTTGCTTTGGCGATACGTTTTTCTGCTACGCTGCGGGCAATTTTTTCATCTGCAGCATCCATGATATCGCCGGCCTGCGGAACTTCGTTCAGGCCTAACACTTCTACCGGTGTAGACGGACCTGCTTTGCGTACCTTTTCACCCCGGTCATTGATCAGGGCACGGACACGTCCGTGAGCGGTACCCGCAATAATATAGTCACCGATGGTGAGGGTGCCGCGCTGTACCAGAACGGTAGCAACCGGTCCGCGTCCCTTATCCAGTTTGGCTTCTACGATAGTGCCATGGGCAGGCAGTTTCGGATTTGCTTTCAGTTCCTTCACTTCGGCTACCAGCAGGATCATTTCCAGTAAGTCGTCAATACCCTGATGGGAGTGTGCCGATACAGGAACCATGATGGTATCTCCGCCCCAGTCTTCCGGGATCAGTTCCATCTCCGAAAGCTGCTGTTTTACATGCTCCGGATTGGCAGCCGGTTTATCCATCTTATTGATGGCAACGATGATCGGTACGCCCGCAGCCTTTGAATGGTTGATCGCTTCAATGGTCTGCGGCATTACGCCGTCGTCTGCCGCTACAACCAAAATGGAAATATCCGTACACTGGGCGCCTCTGGCACGCATGGCAGTAAACGCTTCATGACCGGGCGTATCAAGGAAGGTGATCTTCTTGCCACCCGCATTTACGGTATACGCACCGATATGCTGGGTGATACCGCCTGCTTCGCGGGCTGTTACATGGGTTTTGCGGATCGCATCAAGTAAGGAAGTCTTGCCGTGGTCAACGTGACCCATAACGGTAACTACAGGCGGACGCACGACCTGATCTTCCGGATTGTCCTCGATTTCCGGAATTTCGGTAGGATCTTCTTCCGGCGGTAACGGCTGTACATCTACGCCGAATTCCGTGCCAACCAGGGTAGCCGTATCAAAATCAATATCCTGGTTGATCGTGACCATTTCCCCTAACAGGAACAGACTCTTGATGACTTCTGCTACTTCCCGTTTGATCAGTTTGGCAAATTCCTGCACGTTGATGGATTCCGCAATCTGAACCATAGTAGGACGTACCACGGCAGCCTGCTGTTCATTGCGCACAGGGGCCCCTGATTTGGATTTCAGATGCTTGTTCGGACGCATATGGTCCGCACTGCGCATAGGTCTGCTGTCACGGGAAGCATAGGATCCCTTCAGCTGCTTTTCGTGTTTCTTATTATATTTTTCCCGGCTTTCCTTGCCGCGTGGAATATCATCAATCCCTGCGGCAGGCTTCTTGGCTGCATTATTGTTGCGGTTGCCCGGACGGGCTCCGCCAAACTTATTTCCCTGGTTTCCGTCTTTGTCCATGCGGTCTTTGGTAAAGCCGCCGCCC
>DOSQ01000200.1:1203-2902 GCA_003512125.1 Acidaminococcaceae bacterium | reverse complement strand
CCCGCGAAAGCGGAGAAGGAAGCTGCGAAAACGCCGATTGCCATTGCTGCGCCGAGGATGAGGTTTCTGATGGACTTCTTCATGATTTTGATCTCCTTTCGATTGCTGATTTTATTTTGTTGAGCTCTTAGCTCGTGTCTTTGTTGTTTGTGAGACCATCATAACAGAGGGAGCATCACAGAAATGTCACATGGCCAGACAACGATCTGCTAAAATAGTATATACTGGAACAGCACCTGACCTATCATCATACGAGGGGGACGACAAATGCGGAAAAGATTACTTACTATATTTCTGCTTTTAACAATAGTGACCAGCTATATGCTTTCCTGTTCGGCTGCGGATACCGCAGGCCAACCCGGGATGCTTGGAATATATTGATGGCCTCAGTGCAGAAAGCATGTCCGATGACCAGCTCGCCGGCCTTGCTGTTGCGCTCGGACAGCTTCGGGATAAACAGCAGAAGGTGCTGCGCATGAAATATGAGCAGCACATGAAAAACGAGGAAATCGGCAGGATTACCATATATTTTTTCAGGGCAAGGGGCAGGAAACGGAGTAAAACTGAAGAATAAGCAGTCTTCCGGAAAGGACAGGAAGGCAGAAAATGCGCCTTTAAAGCATCAGGCAGACTATGCTGTATGGAAGGGGGATGAAAGCCATGGAAAGAAACCATGAAGTCACATCGGTTCAGATGCTTCTTGATGAGAACGGGGAACTGCATGAACCGGGGTGGTCACGTAAAATGCTGCAAAAATACGACCGCCGTATGATCAAAGCACCAAAATGGCGGATTAAGGAATGGGATTATTATCTTGTTCTTGGCAAGGATTTCGGTGCTGCTTTTACAATCTCTGACGATGGGTATATTGGCCTGCAGTCTGTTTCACTGCTGCATTTTGGTGACCATCCGTGGGAGCATACCGAGACTGTCCTGAACGCTTTTCCCATGGGGAAACTGAATCTTCCACAGGATTCCTCTGGCGGAGTGACAGAATATAAGGATAAGCGGCTTCACATGCGATTTGCTGTCGGGAACGGACAGCGCCGTATCCAATGTGTTTTCAGAAACTTTTATGAGGGAAAACCCTTCAAATGCGATATTACGCTGCAGCAGCCGGACATGGAGTCTATGGTGATTGCAACGCCCTGGGATAAAAAGCATGCTTTCTACTACAATCAGAAAATCAACTGCATGCGTGCCTCCGGGTATATCCTGTTTGACGGGAAACGCTATGAGTTTGATCCCGCCTCTGACTTTGGAACGCTCGACTGGGGACGCGGCGTGTGGACCTATGATAATACCTGGCACTGGGGATCCGGGAATGCAGACATAGACGGAAACAGCTTTGGATTCAACATTGGCTACGGCTTCGGCAACACGAGCGCGGCTTCGGAAAATGTTCTCTTTTATAATGGGAAGGTTCATAAGCTGGATGACGTTACCTTCCACATCCCATCATCCGGCTATATGGATCCCTGGCAGTTTACTTCTTCAGACGGAAGGTTCGAGATGGACTTTGTTCCGGCCCTTGACCGCGCCGCCAACCTGGACTACAAGGTAATCGTATCCGACCAGCATCAGGTATTCGGGAAAATGAGCGGCACAGCCATTCTGGATGACGGCACAGCTATACGGATCAAGGATGTCCTTTGCTTTGCGGAGAAAGTACATAACAGATATTAGAAAACCCTAGGAG
>DOSQ01000200.1:0-1145 GCA_003512125.1 Acidaminococcaceae bacterium | reverse complement strand
CAGAAATATATGTTCAATGTTCATGATATTACAAGGGATGCGTGCATGCTAAAGGGACCGCTGAAACATCAGGGATATGACTGGTGGTGGCACTCCTTTACAGGCAGGGATGCCCTGACCGGTGAAGAAAAGCCCTTCTTTATTGAATTTTTTCTTTGTAACATGGCTTCCGGCGGCGATAAACCCGTCTTTGGGCAGCTTCCTGAGAACCGGAAGGCGGGAATAAAGCCCTCTTACCTGATGGTAAAGGCCGGCGCATGGGGCGAGGATCATGCACAGCTGCACCGGTTCTTTGGCTGGAATGAGGTCAGGCTGCAGGCAGACGCCCCCTATTCTGTAGAGGCCGGCGACTGCTATGTTTCCGAGACACAACTGCGCGGCAGCATCCACATTTCTCCCGAAGAGGCAGAGGCGCATCCGGAATGGATGTGCGATGCCGGGGACATGCGATGGGATCTTACCGTGGATAAACAGATTGCTTTCAATGTCGGTTACGGTGCCAGCAAACCGCTGCGGGATATCGAGGCCTTTGCGATGTACTGGCATGCGGAAGGCATGAAGAGTGCTTTTAGCGGAACCGTGGAGTTTGCGGGCAGAACCTATCTGGTTACGCCGGAAACCTCCTTTGGCTATGCGGACAAAAACTGGGGACGGGATTTCACCAGTCCATGGGTCTGGCTTTCCTCCAACCATCTGACCAGCAAGATAACAGGAAAACGGCTGGAAAACAGCGTGTTCGATATCGGCGGCGGCAGGCCGAAAATCTATTTTGTGCCGCTCGACCGCAGGCTCCTTGGCGTATTCTGGTATGAAGGTGAAGAATACGACTTTAACTTCTCCAAGGTCTGGCTGGATGTAAAAACGAAATTCAGCTTCCATGAAGACGAAGAAAATGTGTACTGGCATGTGATCCAGGAGAATATCCACGCCCTGATGGATACGAAGATCACCTGCAAAAAGAAGGATATGCTGCTGGTCAACTATGAGGCACCGGATGGGAGCCGGAAGCACAAAAGGCTTTGGAACGGCGGCAATGGCCGGGGCGTCATTAAACTCTACAAACGGTCGCACAAGGAGCTGGAGCTGATCGATGAAGTGATTGCCACCCATGTAGGCTGTGAATATGGGGAATATGAAGACACAAA
>DOSQ01000094.1 GCA_003512125.1 Acidaminococcaceae bacterium | reverse complement strand
CGTACAGCCATTTCCAGCCCAGGTACACTGCCAGAGCGGGCAGCACATAGGGAAGATAAAAAACAGCGCGGAAAAAGCCGCGCGCTGGCACCTTGCGGTTGAGCAGCATGGCAATGATCATGGAATAAAAGATACTGCCGATGACGGAAATACCTGCGTACTCGAGAGTGATGACGAGCGAGCTGTAAAACTTGGTATCCCTTGAAAACAGCCGCACATAGTTTTCCAGTCCGATAAACTTCATATCTCCCAGGCCGTTCCAGCTGAACAGGCTCAGGGCGAAGGAGGCGATCATGGGCAGGTAGGTGATACAGATCAGGCCGATGACCGAGGGCAGCAGCAGCACCCACGCCGCCCGGGTCTCCGAGCGATTGTAGCGGAAGCCGCCCCGCTTTGGCTTGGTGTGGTCCGTCATGGCAATGCCCTCCCAACAGCGTCATGGTGTACAGAAAACGGGGGAACACAGACGCGCTCCCCCGTTTTTGCGATGGGCCCTTACGTCAATCCACGACGATGGCCTCGCACAGCTCGGGATAGATCTCGTTGATCACGTCCTCCGCCGTGCGCTCGCCGCTCCACACGCTCTGCAGCGCGGTGAACAGGATATCGTTGGTGGTGATCTGGGTATTGGGGGTATAGTACCAGCAGGTGGGCTTGGCGTAGTTCATGGTGTAGTCCACCAGTACCTTCCGGCCGGTTTCCATATCCTTATTGTAGGGATACTGCTCATTGCCCAGCCAGGCGTTTATGCCTTCTTCGGTCTTGTAGAAGTATTCGCTCTTGGGCAGCCAGATGCCGGTGAGCACCAGGGCGTCCCAGTTGCTTTCCTCACGGGTGTACCACTTGACGAAATCGTAGGCTTCCTGCTGATGCTGGCCCTTGAAAACGCCGGTCAGGCCGGAGGTGCAGATGGTGACCTCTTCCTTCATCATGGGCAGGGGCGCGATGCCGTAGTTGATGCCCAGGTTCGGGAAATCGGTGCCCAGGCGCCAGGTGCCGTCGGTGGTCATAGCCACAGTCTTGCTTCCGATGCCCACGCCCACGCCGTTATCCTCGGGGATCACATTGAGGGGCGCCACATGCTCCACCAGCGCCAGATCGGCCACCTTCTGGATGGATTCGATGGCTTCGGGGCTGTTGATCAGCACTTCGTTGCCGTCCTCGGAGAACCAGGCGCCGCCGTTGGACAGAGCCCATACTTCCATCTGCCAGGTCCAGTTGTTCACAAACGCGCCGTACTGCACGATCTTTTCGGGATCAAAGCCTTCCTCGCCGGGGTGCTTGCCATTCTCATCGAAGGTCAGCCGCTTGGCTACTGCCACAAATTCATCCCAGGTATAGGGGGTATCGGCGGAGGGATATGGCTCGTTCGCCGCATCGAACATATCCTTGTTGTAGTACAGGATCAGGATCTCGTTGCTGCTGGAATAGCCGACGGGAACACCGGCATCCTTGAAAGTAATGCAGTCCATGGGCTGCAATTCTTCCCCGGCGAACATATCGGACACGTCCGCCATGACGCCGTTGCGGGAGAAGTACAGCACGGCGTTTTCATTCACCATGCCGCAGTCCGGCAGCTTGTTGGCGATGGCATAGTTGACCAGGGTCTGGGTGTATTCCTCGTTGGGGATCTGCATGGGCTCCACGAACACCTTGTCCTGGCTTTGGTTGTATTCGTCCAGGGATTTCTGCACGGCTTCCGCCTCCGTCTGGTTGCCCCAGAAGGAATAGGTGATGTGCACCCGGCCGTCGCCTTCCGCCAAGGCCAGGACGGGCAGCATCAGCGCCAGGCACAGGACGATTGCCAACAGTTTTTTCATGGTTCTTCCTCCTTTTATGATGGTGATCCGTTTTGATTTGTGGTTATACGATTAACCACTCCGTTGACAATAAGATACCACCGCCGCGGTAGATTGTCAAGGATGTTTTTGCGATTTTTCCTTGGAATTTCATGGTTAATTTTTTAACCAGACAGTACTTGACGAATTTCCTTTTTTCTTTTATAATCTTTTAAACGATTAACCTCACAGAAGGGTGGTATGCCTATGGCAACCATGCGGGATGTAGCAGAGCTGGCGGGGGTATCCACCGCGACAGTATCCCATGTGATCAACGGCTCCAAAAAGCTCTCCCCCGAAACCACAGAACGGGTGCTGCGGGCCATATCCCAGGTGAATTATACGCCCAACACCGTGGCAAAATCCCTGCGCATGGGCCAGACATTTACCATCGGCGTGCTGGTGGAGGATATCCGCGGTCTGCCTGTGGCAGCCATCGTCAGCGGCATCAGCGAAACTCTATCTAAGGCGGGATACAAAACGATTTTCCATGATTTGCACCTGCTGGAAAAGCTGTATAACCAATATGAGCAGATCGGCACCTACCGGGAGCGCATCAATGAAGGCGTCCTGCTGCTCAAATCCTCCAACGTGGACGGCATCATCTATGTGGCGATGCACGACCGCCACCTGGATTATCTGCTGGACCCCATGGATACGCCCCTGGTGTACGCCTACTCTCACGGAACGGAAAATGACACGTATGTAACCTATTCAAACAAAGATTCTGCGGCCGATATGATCCGCTATTTACTCAGCAAAGGGCATGAGCGAATTGCGGTCATCGCCGGGCATCCCCATTCCTATCCCACCGGGCAGCGGCTGCTGGGCATTCAGATGGCCATGCAGCAGGCCGCATTGACGCTGCCGCCGGAATACATTCGATACGGCGATTGGGAATATGAATCCGGCAAAACGCAAACAAAAGCTCTTTTGGAATTGCCTTCTCCGCCAACCGCAATTTTCGCCATGAACGATCTGATGGCTGCCGGCTCCCTGTCCGCCATTCAAACTATGGGCCTGCAAATTCCCAAAGACATCGCCATCGTCGGTTTTGATAACAGGGAGATTGCAAGCTACCTCCAGCCGCCCCTGACCACCGTGGCACTGCCCACCCCAGCAATCGGCGCAAAAGCCGCTCTGCACATTATTGATATGATCAGCAATCCCTATGCCCACCCGGTTCGGGAAATTATCCCGTGTTCCATTATTGAGCGAGATTCCGTATAATCGTTTCATT
>DOSQ01000078.1 GCA_003512125.1 Acidaminococcaceae bacterium | reverse complement strand
AGCCAGAAAAAGCAATTTCCCGAAATTACGGTTGCCGGTGTTGCCGGGCCGGGGGATGCCCTGGCCAACTGGCCGGTTGTAAAGGAAACATTACGGAAGATACGTGCCGTGGATCCTGAAGTATATTTATGTCTTTCCACAAACGGATTGCTGTTGCCGGAATATGCGGAGGAACTGAGGGAGAGCGGTGTACGTTTTGTGACTGTGACTGTGAATTGCGTCGATGTGGAATGCGGAGCGCAATTGTATGCGTTTGTTAATTATAGAGATGCTCGATACACAGGCTTGGAAGCTGCCAAACTGCTTTTCCATCAGCAGGTCGAGGGGATACGGGCCGTCAAAAAACTGGGCATGTTTATCAAAATTAACTGCGTAGCGATTGACGGAATCAACATGGACCAGATTGAAAAGGTAGCAAATCTGGCGGAGGCGTTGCAGTGTGATGTTATGAACATCATCCCGTTGCTCCCGGTGCCTGGCAGTGAACTGGAAAAAGAAAAGCCGCCGTCTTGTGAACAGATTGAACAGCTGCGGCTAACCTGTGGTAAAAAGATCCGGCAGATGAAGCACTGTAATCACTGCCGTGCCGATGCAGTTGGAAGACTGAAAGGGAAGTGAATTTCTGCAGTGAAATCTGATACGGGGTGATTTTTCCTGTATCAGATATTTCTACGAACAAATCAAAAAGAGCAGTGCTGAAGTTAATCAGCGCTGCTCTAAAATTTTGCTTCCTTATATCCTCTTCGGGAACCGTTTCTTCAGCCAGAGGAACAATACAGGAATTACAAACAGTGTAAACACGGTAGAAGTAATCATGCCGCCGATAATGACCCAGGCCATGCTGACACGGGTTTCCGAGCCTTCGGAAAGACTCAGGGCCGTGGGCAGCATGCCGACTACCATAGTTATGGCGGTCATAAAGATAGGTTTCAGCCGGACTTTGCCGGCTTCTACTACAGCTTCCAGAGGAGAAATGCCTTCGTGAATCCGGGTAAGAGTGTAGTCTAACAGCAACGTGCCGTTTTTGGCGACCAGGCCGTCCATCACCAGAATACCGATCAGCGAATACAGGTTGATGGTGTTGTTGGTGAACAGCAGGAAAAAGATAGAGCCGATGATGCCCAGAGGTAATGAGAACATCCGGATAAAAGGAGTAAAGACAGATTCATACAGAACCGCCAGCAACAGATATATTAATAGAAGAGACATGGTGAGGGCCATGATCATTTCCTTAAAGGAAGTATTCATGGTGGCCGTCTGGCCGGAGAATTCATAGCGGCAGCGCAGGCTGGCCGCTTTTATTTTTTGCTCAATTTCCTGCTTTACTTCGTTTAACGGGCGGTCGGCCAGGTTGCCCTGCACGTTGATGAAGCGTTCCTTGTTCAGGCGGCGGATGGTGGTGGGGCCCACCGTTTCTTTGATTTCCGCAATATCGCCTAAATACACATTCCCGCTTTTGGCAGGGATGGGGATGGACTTCAGTTCGTCCATCTGGAAGCCTTCGCCCCCGGCAAAGCGGACATTGATTTCTGTATCCTTGCCGTGGTTATTCTCATCGTTGGCCAGCACGCCGGCCCTCTGCCCGGTGATGGCAGAGGCGAAAGATCGCAGCACCTGGCTCACGCTGGCACCGTAGTATTCCAGCTTGTCCCGGTCCACGACGACTTTCAGTTCCGGGTTTCCTTCCACATACGAGTTCTTTACGTCCTTTACGCCCTTTGTTTCTTTCAATATTTTTTCTACCCTGGCAGATTCTTCTGCCAGTACTTCCATGCTGGAACCTTTCAGCTCAATCTGCAACGGGGAACGCACCAGATTGCGGCCGCCGGATACGCCGGCTACGGAGGACTGGATCACATTGACCCGGGCGGAGGCGCTGCCCAGATTTCGCCGGGCAAAGCTGCGGATGTCTTCCGCGATGCTCCATACGCTGCGGGAGCGTTCGTTTTTATTGCATAAGGTAATGGAAATTTTACCGCTGCGTTCCAGCGTGGTGACATAGGAAAGATGATGCTTGATCTCCGGGATGGTACGCAGGTAATCGTCAAAGAGCAGCAACGCTTCATTGGTCTGCTGGGCATTGGAACCGATGGGCAGCTCTACGCTCACCTGAATCGCGCTTTCATCGGTTTTGGGCATGTACTCCGCGCCCACGATGCCCAGGGGGATAAGCAAAAGACTGCATAAAAACAAAGCAACAATACCGGTCAGCAGCTTTTTGGGATGCTGCAGGCAGTTACGTAACAAAACTTCGTAACGCCGGATGGTATTCCGTTCCAGATTATCAAAAAAGTCCCAGATTTTTCCTTTGGGTTCTTCCGGCCCGTTGGCGTATAGCTGGGAAGCCATCATGGGGGTCAGGGTGAAAGATACGACCAGGGACATGAGGGTGGCGAACACGATGGTGAGACCGAACTGGCGGAACAGCTGCCCTGTGGCGCTTTGCATAAACGCAATGGGTAAAAAAACGACTACATCGCACAGGGTCATGGCGATGGCGGCCATGCTGATCTGCATCCGCCCCTGCTCGGCAGCGTCTTTGGCCTTGTACCCGTTTTGCAGAAAACGGTGGATGTTTTCCAGCACGACGATGGAGTCGTCCACCAGGATGCCGATACAGGTGGCCATGCCCATGAGGGACATCATGTTGAAGGTGAAGCCTGCGGCATACATCAGAAAGAAGGTGGCGATCAGGGAAGTAGGAATGGCGATCATGACCGCAGAGGCGGAGCGCCAGCCGCGCAGGAAGAGATACAGCACCAGCCCCGTGGTGACCAGGCCTTCCAGTAAGGTGCGCAGCGTGTTGTTCAGGGAATTTTTGACAAAAGTCGCCTGGTTATAGACCAAAGTGAAGGTGTAATCCGGATAGCTTTTGCGCAGCTCTTCCAGTTTTTTCAGCACATTGTCTGCCGTTTCCACGATGTTGCTGCCGCTGCTTTTATACACTTCCATAGAGACCGCGTCGTTGCCGTCCATGCGGGCGTAACGGGAGTTGCGCTTGTTTTTGACCTGAACCTCAGCCACATCCCGTACTAAAAAAGTACGGCCATTTTTGCTGATGCTGATCTGTTCTATATCCGATGCTGTTTTATACTGGGAGTCCAGGCGCACCGATATCTGCCGGTTTTCCGAATACACAGAACCGGCGGAGACCATGGTGTTCTCGCTGCGGATGGCGTCGGTAATATCCTTCAGGGTCAGGCTGTAGTAATTCAGCTTTTCCTGGTTCACCAGCACGGCGATTT
>DOSQ01000168.1 GCA_003512125.1 Acidaminococcaceae bacterium | reverse complement strand
GCTGCTATGGACTAAAGCAACAGCCTTCTTCTGCAGTTCAGAATCTCCGCCACCCCAAACCAGACGGATTCCTTTTTTCCCGTTATAAATATTCAGCGTAACTTTTTTACCGGCATCCGTTAAGATGATCTGGGCGCCGTAATTAATAGCTTTAGTCTGCACATTTCCTAAAGCACACAACGTTTCTTCAATTGTATTAATATAATCTTCAAAGTCCAAAATGGGTCCCTCAATTTCTGATTTATATCCTGTAGAAGATATAATCAACCGTTATCTTTCAATGCAGCTGCATGTACTTTCTTTAAGGGTTGTCCGCTTTCCAGAGCTATATGCTTACAGTCTTCAAACTCCGGTACCGAATTGATTACCTGCCCATTCAACAGCCCTTCTTTGACACGTACCTTTCCCCAGGGCGTATCTGCTTCTTTCCAGCGGCGTTCCAATGCAATACGCGTAACCGGATACGCCCGAATTCCCAGCGTAGTAGTTTCCAAAAACATAATCTGCTGCATTTTTTGTTGCAATGATTCCCGGCAAAGTACTTTTAACATCTGTGCCGGGCGGCCCTTTTTCATGATGACAGGTTGGATCCAGGCATCGTTTGCCCCTGCTTCCAACAGTTTATCCAATACATAAGGTAAAATTTCCGGATTCAAATCATCGAGATTACATTCCAGCATAATCAGGGATTCACAACCATTACCGCGAACAGTTGCCATAACACCTTCTTCATATGTACCCACACTGACGCGAAGCACATTGGGTATAGAAACATCCCGGGTGCCTGCCCCATAGCCAATTCGGTCTACCGTAAACCCATCAGGCACTTCTTCTACCGGAACAGCCAGCACTTTTAACAGCGCAGCCCCGGTAGGCGTTGTCATTTCCTTGTCTACGGTACCCCTGTAGTGCGGTATTCCTTTCAGAAGTTCCGCAGTAGCAGGAGCCGGTACCGGCATCTGTCCGTGCGCGCATTCCACAAATCCAAATCCCGTATTCACAGGGGTTGTGAAAATCTTTTCAATCCCCAGATACTGTAATGCGAGAATATTGCCGACAACATCAATAATGGTATCAATTGCACCTACTTCATGGAAATGAATTTCTTCAATTGTACTGCCGTGAACTTTTGCTTCTGCTTCAGCAATTGCAAGAAAAACATTTCTCGCTTTTGCGATTACTTCGGGCGTTAAATCAGAATGTTCCAATATTTCTTCAATGTCATGAAGATTACGATGCTCATGATGATGCCCGTGATGGTGATGATGTTCTTGATGGTTAGCAGCATGGTCGCAATGTTCATGATGATACTCTTCAGCCGTATCATGGCTATGGGCTATCCCATGAGCATGCATCCAGGCATGATCATGAACCATCTCTTCCCCATGTTCTGAAGCATGACTATGACCATGCTCCTGTTCATGATGATCATGATGGTGTTCTTCCGGCAACATTACATTAAAATACTGCGCCTGAATCCCACTCTTATTCACACTCTTATGAACTAATTCATAGTCTCCCAAATGCAGTTTTACAAATTCTTCCCGTAAATACGCAAACGGCACTCCTGCATCCATCAAGGCTCCAAGTAACATGTTGCCGCTGATACCGGCAAACGGCTCTACATATAAGGTTTTCATATTTTTCTCCGATTTTCCGCTGACAGGCTCTTGCCTGCTGCAGAATGTATTTTGGCCTCCGGCCACTTTTTTCTTAAAATTTCTTTAACCGTCTTCTGACGAATGCAACCGGGCTTCCGGCAGCGAGGACAGAAAAACTATCTCAGGTGATTAATGATGCTGGCCATACGCCCGGCGCCAAATCCGTTGTCAATGTTTACCACGGCCACGCCTGCGCTGCAACTGTTCAGCATACCCAGCAATGCAGACAGTCCTTTAAAGTTTGCACCATAGCCAACACTGGTAGGCACCGCAATCACAGGTTTATCCACCAGACCGCCTACTACACTTGCCAACGCGCCTTCCATGCCGGCAATGACAATAATGACATTCGCGCTGCGTATCTCCTCCACGCGGCCAAGCAGCCGATGGATCCCTGCAACGCCCACGTCATAAATACGCATAACTTCGTTGCCCATTGTTTCTGCCGTTACCGCTGCTTCTTCAGCTATCGGTACATCGCTGGTCCCTGCAGTAATAACCGCAATCTTATGATCCGGGTCTTTCGGCAACGGTTCTTTTTCCAGAACAATCAGCCGGGCCTGCTCATAATAAAGTGCCTCAGGCAAATCCGGTTTTACCGTCTCATACAGTTCCCGCGAAGCCCTTGTACCCAGTACATTTGCGTGACGGGATGCCAGTACCGTTAAAATAGAGGCAGCTTGCGGAATCGTTTTCCCCTCGCAATAAACAACTTCAGGAAAGCCGCGGCGAAGACTTCTGTCATGATCCAGACAGGCATATCCCAGATCCGTTACATTAAGACGGTGAAACCGGCTGATCACTTCATCTTCTGATAAATCTCCGGATTTGTACGCCTCCAGTAAATCATGAATATCCGTTTCGTAACTCATGTATCCTCCTTAGCCGACAGATTATCATACATACGGATCTGCCAGTTTTCTCCTGTCAAATTAATCTGCTGCCCTCGCCTTTCTCTTTTCTTTATACTCCTCTGTCAGCAGATAAATCAAAGGAACTACCACCAACGTCAGCAAGGTGGATGTCGTCAGGCCGCCAATCAAAACCACGCCCATACTCTGGCGCAATTCAGCACCGGCGCCTATGCCCAATGCTACAGGCAGCATACCCAGCATGGTGGACAGGGTGGTCATGAAAATAGGACGGAGACGCAAAGAACAGGCTTCCAGAATCGCTTCCTTCAGCGGCATTCCGTTCTCTCTTGCCTGATTTGCATAGTCAACCAGCAGGATTGCGTTTTTCGTAACCAAACCAAGCAGCATGGTTACACCGATAAGGGACATCATGTTACCGGTCTGATTGGCGACCAGCAGACCCAGTACCGCACCGATAATGGCAAAGGGAAGGCTCATCATAATAACAAAGGGCTGGGAAAAGCTTTCAAACTCTGCCGCCAGTACCATATAAATCAAAACAATGGCCAGAATAACCGCCTTGGCAATTTCCCCAAAAATACGGCTCATCATATCTGAGTTACCGATCAGTTTATAACGGTAGCCAATATCCATATTCAGCTCAGGAATCAGCTGTCCCTCAATTACTTTCAGCAAGTCACCGGGAGAAGTTCCCACTGCATTGGAATATACACCGATCTGCCGTTGCCGTCCTTCCCGGTCAATACGGGTCGGCCCGGAGCCCAGCTTTACTTCTGCCACGTCGCCTAAGCGTACAAATTCTCCGGATTCAGTAGAGACCCGCAGGTTCTCCACGTCCTGAATCGTCCGGCGGTCAGCTTTATCCAACTGCAATATAATATCATAATCATTGTTGCCAATCGTATAAGAGTTGCCCGTACTTTTACCCTGGAAGGCATATTGCACGACCCGGCCCACGCTGGCATTATCCAAACCCAGCTGACTGGCCTTTGTCTGATCCAGACGCACCATGATTTCCGGTTCCGGATCGACACCGATCACTTCTACGTCTGCAGAACCCGGCACCTGCCGGATCTTTTCTGCCAGATCATTGGCATATTTTGTCAGGCGCACCAGGTCGCTGCCCCGCAGGCCAATCTGTACCGGACGCGGATCGCCGCGGCTTCCCTGGTTGGTCACTACCGACACCTGCATCTCGCCGATATCCCGGAAATCTTTACGGAGTTCACTCATAATGTCCAGCATTCCCCGTTTCCGTTCTTCCAGAGGCTTCAGCTTCACTTCAATACTGCCTTCGTTCACCTGGGTACGGACGCCCCCCAGGTGCATGGCCGTAACATTAACTTCCTTAATTTTCATGACGGTATCTTCCAGATATCTGGACCACGCCGCCATCTGGTCCAGGCCGATACCGGCGGGGGCTTTCATGTTGATACGGAATTCACCGGAATCATAAATAGGTTGCAGTTCCGTTCCCAAAAACGGCAGGAGGAATAAATTAAAAACCAGCGTGACCAGTGAGCCGGCTACAATCTTTTTAGGATGCCTGATTGCAAAAGCCATCAGCTCATTATACAGCGCCCGTACATATTCAAAGCCGTTATTAAAGCTTTTCAATACAGAATCCACAAATTTCGGACGCAGCGTCTTGTCTTCTCCGGGCGGCTTCAGCCAGTGGGCGGAAACCATTGGGGTTAATGTGTAAGCGGAAATTGTAGAAAAAGCCAGCGCAAAGGCTACCGTCAGCCCGAACTGTTTGAAGAACTGCCCAATCGTTTCTCCCATGCTTCCGATAGGTACAAATACTGCCATCAGGGACATGGAGGTCGCCAAAATAGCCAGCACTAATTCTTTTGTGGCATCAGCTGACGCAAGGAACGGATTTTTTCCCATTTCCATATGCCGGAAAATATTTTCTACCAGTACGATGGCATCGTCAATGAGGAAACCAACGGCCAGCGACAACCCCATAAGGGACATATTGTTCAGCGTAAAGCCCATGATATCCATCAGGAAGAAGGTTGCAATAATGGACGTAGGTATGGCCAGACCGCCGATAATAGTAGCCCGAAGATCCCCTAAAAACATATAGGTAATCAGAAGCGCCAGAAAACCGCCAAACAGAATCGTATTCCACACATCCGCTACATTTTCCCGGATATAGCGGCTTTGATCCCGTACTACATCCATATGGATATCCGGAGGCATATCCTGCTCCATGATTTTTTTCAATTCCCTGTTTACCGTATCAATGACCTCTACCGTATTAGTCCGGCTCTGCTTACGGACGGCCATAGTTACAGAAGGAACACCGTTAGTACGTGAGAAGGACTCCGCATCTTCCCAACTGTCCTCCACATCTGCTACCTCTGTGAGCCGGATGGCTTTCCCGTCTTTGTTGGCTACGATGATCTGTTTAAAATCATCCACCGAGTTCAGCTTGCCGATGGTCCGCACGGTTATTGTATTATTGTTATCCCTGACCTTGCCACCGGGCGTATTAATGTTAGCACTGTTAACTTTCGACAGAACCGTCTGGAAAGATATGCCATACTGACTCAGTTTGTCTGACTTTACATGAACCTTGATAGCCCGGTCTGCCGAACCGTAAACGGTAACATCCGCCACACCTTCCAGCATCTGCAAGCCATCAATCACCACATCGTTAACGATACGGCGGACTTCGCCAGTACTGCGTTTTTCAGATGAAAACGAATAGGTCGCAATAGCCTGAGACGCCATGTCAAAACGCTGTACCACCGGTTCGTCGATATCGTCAGGCAGGCGCCGGCGCACACCGGCAACTTTTTCACGTACCTCACTTGCCATCTGCCGGGGATCCGTCCCTATTTCAAATTCCAGAATCGTCTGGGAATAACCTTCCCGGATTGTTGACGTAATCGTCTTGATTCCGGATACCTGGCTGACCCGACTTTCAATAGGCTTGGTAACCAGGGTCTCCATTTCTTCCGGCGCCGTTCCTTCATAGGTGACGGTAACGCCTACCATGGGCAGATCCACATCCGGGTACAGATCCACACCCAGTCCCGGGTAAGAGCGGATACCAAAGACGATCAACACCAATATGAACATGGTAGTAAAGACTGGCCGTTTGATAAATGTTTCAATCATTCGTTCGTCATACCCTTCTCAGAAACCTTTACATCAGCGCCTTCCCGAACCTTGTTCAGGCCACCGGTAATTACATGGTCTTTTTCATTTACACCATTCAGTACTTCGACCAGATTTTCGCCGATATACCCGGTAGTCAGTATCCTGCGTACCGCTTTTCCATCTTCAATCACGTAACAGGTACGCTGATCGTCCCGCATGGAAATTGCCGTCATGGGAATCGTCAGCACGTTTTCTTTGGGAATCGCGGTAATCAATGCCTCCGCGTACATACCGCCGCGCAGCCGGTTATCCCGGTTATCTACGATAACCTCAGCTTCAAATGTACGGGATGGCTGTACCGCTACCGGACTGATCCGGATAATAGTACCTTTGACCTTTTTGTTATTCCCGCTCATTGACGGGATGGTAAACTCGACTTCCCCGCCAACTGCCACGCTGTTCACATATCCTTCCGGAATATCAATTTTTGCGGACAGTGTAGATATATCCGCAATGTTAAATAATGCCGTACCTACTTTTGCATAATACCCTTCCTGAAAATACCGTTTCTGGATCACGCCGGCCCGCGGTGTTGTGACTGTTGTCCCGCCCATATCGGATTCCGCGGAGACCAGACTGCCTTTGGCCGCATCCAGCTTGCCTCTGGCATTTTCGAGAGCAAACCGCATGTTATCTAACGATTCTTTTGATACAGCGCCCCGCTTATACAGTTCTTCGTACCGCTGTACATCCATCCTGGCTTTTTCATAATTGGTTTTGGCATCCAGATAAGACCCTCTGGCATTCATTACACCTGCCGCTGTATCCTCCTGTTCCAACACCACCAGTGCCTGGCCTGCAGCCACAGCCTGCCCTTCGCTGACCAGAACCTTTTCAATACGTCCATCGACTTTAGCCGCGACATCTGCCTGCCAGACAGGATCCAGCGTACCGGAAAAGCGGAATTTTGGAATAATGGTCTCCCGCTTCGGATACGCAGCTGTGATTACCGCCGTCCTGCCCTGGTTGCTGTTTTTTGCCTCCTGATTCCGCGACATGATATTTGATATGACGCGGAATGCCACGATTCCCAAAATAACAATTACACCGATGATAAGGATACGTAGTCTTTTGTCCTGCAAATTCATGATGACGCCTGCTTTCTCCGATCAGGCAGCGATGATTTACGCTGCTGACCGCTGGAATTATAATATACACAAATCCTGCCTTTTACAGACAATGCCGTATTACTGCCGGTTCCGTATAAAGTCAAACTTTTTCCCGTTCCGCCAGACTTACAAATCTGCAATGCTTCCATTCGTGTACAGGGGCTCTGGGTTTCTATATCATTTAAAAAAAGTATCAGGTTATTCCATGTTCCAAAGAATTCTGTTTCCCAAATCTGTCTGTTGATCCGGTTGCTTTTTGTTTTGGACTGTACCGTACGATCGGGTATCTGTTTAAAACTCTGTACCGTTATATTGTGAAGGTCAGCCAGTCGGTATATCCGTTGTACCTCTTTCTCCGCGTTAATCTGTTCAGGAATCAGATTCATTAATCTCAACAGTAATTGACGCTGCAACATCTGCTGCTGAACCCGGTCCGGACGTTCTGCAAACTCACGGTACCGGACAATTTCCCTTTGCATAATCCTTGTCTGGTCCGTCATTTTGCTTACGAGTTCTTCCAATGGGCCTGCAATTCCTGTTACCGTACCGGTTAAGAGAATCACGGAAAGCAGCAGCCAACAGGCGTTTTTGCTGTTCTCAGTCATCCCCTTTTTCAGCAAAATTATTTTTTCACTTTTGATACAGGATAGAAAAAACTGTTTCATGGCATCCCCTCCTCCTGTACCGGAGCAAGTTCTGCAAGAAAAAGAAAGGAAATTACCCGTTTTCCGTTCTCTTCTCCCTCCTTAACAGTAATTCGTTTACCGCCGCTTTCCGCGATATGAACCTCCGAAAAAGCGCCGGATCTTTCTAACCGCTTCAAAAAATCTGTAACATGGGTTAACGCTAATGCATATCCTTTGATTTCCAATTGGGCAGAGCGCTTTTGCTGCAACCCAACTAACCAGCAACCTTCCGGAATCGTCTGTCCTATTGTCTGAAACGCCAGACTCCAAATTGGATCAGCCTGGTTGACATATTTCAGACTCTGCCGATAATTTTGAATCCTGTAATCTGTTTGCCTTCCCTCTTCATAAGCTGTTTTTACAGAACGGTATGGCATAAGCTGACGTTCTGCTTCTGCATGAACACATTTTGCGCGCTGCCAGCAAATACCGGCCCGGACCGCCAGAAACAACGACAGAAAAAGGCATATACCTGCAGCCGTTTTATAGCATCGTTTCAGTAAAGCTTCCTGTTTTGAAACTGCAGGAAGTAAATCAATCGGCAGTTCACCCTGCTTTGGTTCCTCAACGCTGATTCCTTTCAGTTCTGCCTTCAAGAACATGCACAGTTTTTGCAGCGACGCGATCTGCTCCAAAGGCACTGCTACCAGCAAAAAATCTATTAACGAAGACTCTTCTGTTTTCCATTCTGAAGAAAAAGCCAGAGCGCCCGCTTCCTGACTTTCCTGCATATTCCCTTCAGCAACCGGTTCAGGCCGGGGCAGTATAACAGCCTGATACGTTCCCGGTTCAAAAGGAACATACTGGCTTCCTTCCCAACGGACCCAGTTTTTCTGTTCCTGTGCTGTCAGAGACGGCAGTTTTACCGTTTGTAAAAAAGCCTGTCCTGTATCCAGAACGATTCTGCACTGCCTGATCCGTATTTTTTTCTCCAGCAGGACTGCCTGTAACCAGCCTGCCATTTCTTCCACATGCTTTATGTAATTATAATCCTGAAAGGTTCCCGGGAGCTCATACTCCAGAGATTTTCTATCCGCACAGATTCTGACGCAAGTCCCCGTAATCGTCAGCACGACCGGCTTTCCCAAAAGCTGATCCAATATACTCCACATCAAACGCATCCTGACACCGCCTCCATTCATAAAAGCAAAGACCAATACCAGTCAAGAATGCGGGAAGAAAAGAAGAAACTCATGGCTGCCCCCGCGCTGAGACAGGGACCAAAAGGAATCCTGCTTTTCAGGGTAGTTCTATGTGTCACACAAAGCAACAATGCCACGATGCCGCCAATGAAGAATGAAAGATATAATGTTACCAATATGCCAGAAATACCAGTCCAGATCCCCAGGACTCCGGCGAATTTTACATCCCCAAGCCCCATACCGCCTTTACTTAAAACGAAGACCAGACCAAGCAACGCGCTACCGGTCAGAGCCCCCAGAAAAGAATCCCTCCATGAGCACCCTGTCACTCCGGTATACGCGATTCCGGCCAGCAACAATAAAAGAAGAATTTCATCCAAAATGATTGTGTACCGAAGATCTACATAGGATTCTGCAACCAGCCCCCACAGAAAAAACCAGACTAAGACCAGCCGCAAACCCCATGGTAACCGTAACCCGGCTAAACAAAACAGGACGCCTGCCAGTAAGCTGAGCAGAATCTTATGCCACAGCGGCACAAAACGGCTGCAATATTGTAAAAAAGTACTGGTTGCAGCACCAAGCAAAAAATAATTGAACATTTGCATTTTCACGGTAGCTCCTTTTCAAAACAAGAATTTCTGCCTTCCTGTCCGTTGCCGTGAAAAGAAAATCTGGCTCAATGCGTTACCATTGCTATGTCTGTTATTTAGCGATAAATTGGCACACGCATACATAGTAATTATATCACTGAATTAACAAGGATGTATAGTTTCATTTGCAATAAGAGGACAATTTTTCCAATTTTTCACAAAAAAAGTGGTAACCCCTATGAGTTACCACTTAATACAGATTTAAAAATGTCTTTACTATATTAAAACTAAATGTACAGAGTTTATTACGTTACCAGTCCAGATCCTCTGCTTCCTGACGGCCTCTTCCTGTCAGGGAATCCAGCAGGATACGCTGTTCAATGTGAGCGGCCAGCTTCTTGGTGAATTTAACAGTATCCGGATTGACGGACATGCTGTCGATGCCGCTCTTGATCAGGAATTCGCAGAATTCCGGATATACGGACGGAGCCTGACCGCAGATAGAAACGGTCTTGCCTGCTTTGTGCGCCACTTCAATGAGGTGACGTACGGCACGGCGTACTGCCAGGTTACGTTCATCATAGATATGGGAAACAGTATCGTTATCCCGGTCGCAACCCAGAATCAGCATCGTCAGGTCATTGGACCCAATGGAATAGCCATCTACAAATTCATTAAACTGATCGGCCAGAATAATATTGGATGGGATTTCAGCCATCAGCCAGACTTTGAAATCTTTGCCGCGGGCCAGACCCTGTTCCGCCATAATAGCAGTTACCTTTCTGGCTTCGTCAATGTTGCGGCAGAACGGAATCATCACGTTCAGATTCTTTAAGCCAAACTCTTCACGAACCTTGCGTACAGCCTGGCATTCCAGCTTGAATGCTTCGATGTATTTAGGATCGTAATAACGCGAAGCGCCGCGCCAGCCTAACAAAGCGGAAGGTTCATAGGGTTCGAACTCATCGCCGCCCTTCAAATCGCGATACTCACTGGATTTGAAATCGCTGAAGCGGAGGGTTACCGGACGCGGGGCCATAGCCTGGCAGACCTGGCGGATACCTTCGGCCAGCTGGTCCACCACTTTTTCCGGATGCCCGGTCTTGATCAGATACAGCGGGTGCTCATGGATGTACGTTGTCCAGATAAACTCCTCGCGCATCAGGCCGATACCGTCGCAAGGCAGGGATGCATATTTTTCCGCCAGTTCCGGATCGCCCAGGTTCATATAGATCTTGGT
>DOSQ01000036.1 GCA_003512125.1 Acidaminococcaceae bacterium | reverse complement strand
CGGTATATTTTGATCCCATGTTCCGACAGCCTGTCAGAAAATCGTCGGAAATGGTACCCCTGCGGCCATTGGCTTGCCATGACCCGCTTTCCGTGGAAACGGTGGAGAGGGCGTTGCGCGTGGCACCGCGTGTGGTGATCAAGGAACGCAGCGTAGAGATTTTGCAGGAATACGGGTGCACAGAATTCGTCGGGACAAAATACAGCGCAGTCCGGTTCGGCATACGGAAAAGATTGTGATTATACAGAAATGGACACTGTGGATACGCAGACAGAACGGTATCATCCCCGCAGCGTAGTCCGTTTTCAAATCGCCCCGGCACGGATACGGCAGTTTTTTACAGAATTTGTGACAATGAAAAGAGGAAACCGACTTTGCCAAAAGAACGATTAGTGGTGATCCTGGGGCCTACGGCAACCGGAAAAAGCTGCTGCGGCATAGAACTGGCGCAACGATTTAACGGAGAGATCATTAGCGGTGACAGCATGCTGGTATATCGGAACATGAATATCGGAACGGCCAAACCCTCAGAGCAGGAACTGCAGCTGGTACCCCACCACCTGGTAAACATCCTGCCCCCGGATGCCTCCTACAGTGTGGCCGATTTCCAGCAGCAGGCTGCGGAACTGATCCGTCAGATCACAGAACGTGGAAACCTGCCCATCGTAGTGGGCGGCACCGGGCTGTATATCAAGGCGCTGCTGGAAGGCTACCGGTTCAGCAGTGTGGAAGAGAATCCCGAACTGCGCCGGAAGTTGGAAGCGTTTGCTGCAGAAAAAGGAAATGACAAACTGTTCGAGTGGCTGGAAAAGGAAGACCTCACCGCTGCCGCACGTCTGCATCCCAATGATGTCCGCCGGGTGGTTCGCGCATTGGAGACTGCGTTGTCCGGTGACAGCGTGTCTCAGGAAAAGCAGCAAGAACTGAAATATGACGTAACCGTATTTGGGCTTTCCATGGACAGGGATTTTCTGTATGAGCGGATCAACCGCCGGGTGGATCAGATGCTGGCAGAGGGGCTGGAAGAAGAAGTCCGTTCTCTGCTGCAGGAAGGAGTCCCCCCGGACTGTCTGTCCATGAAAAGCCTGGGATACCGTCAGATGGCGGAATATCTGACAGGCAAATGCGATTATGCGACGGCGGTCGACAATATCAAAAAAGGCACCCGGCACTTTGCAAAACGGCAGATCACCTGGTACAAAAAAATGCCGTACATTCAGTGGTTCACCGTTGGCAGGGACTTAAACTATAAAAAAATTGTAGCAGATATGGCAGATACCCTTGAGAAATAAATCAAAAGGTTGTAAAATCTAATAGACAATTATGAAGATAAGGAGCGATTGTGCAATGACAAATACAACAGGTAATAAAAATATGATGAACCTGCAGGACAGTTTTCTGAACCATGTGCGTAAGGAGAACCTGCCCGTTGTGATCTATCTGGTAAACGGTTTCCAGATCCGCGGACTGGTTCGCGGGTTTGATAACTTTACCGTGATCATTGAAAATGACGGAAAGCAGCAGCTGGTGTACAAGCACGCGGTTTCTACTATCTCCCCGGTTGGCAATATCACCATTATGCAGCCGGAAAAAGCAGATAAAAAAGACTGATGTTGCTGCGATAGTAAAGAGGAACAGCGCTTTTGCGTTGTTTTTCTTTTTTGATATATTTTTATCAGAACACAGGGATTCCATAATTATATGAAATGATGCTGATACCGGGAGGGACCAAAGACGTGGATTATCTTGCGTTGTTTATGGAATATCTGCAGGTAGAACTGGGTCTTTCGGATAATACACGGCTTTCCTACCAAAGGGATCTGCGGCTGTTCTGCAAGGCGTTGTCCATTTCGGAAGAAAAACTCGCAGACGTACAGCGGTCACAGATTATTGGCTACATCACGAAACTGAAACTGCAGGGCAGGGCAGCGGCTACTATCGCCCGGAAGCTGGCCGCGATCAAGGCCTTTTACCGTTTTATGATTATGGAGAATTACCTGCAGACAGATCCTGCGGAAGCAGTAGAAGCCGGAACCAAAGGCGTGCATCTGCCCAAAGTCCTGACAGAGGCCGAGGTACGGGCGCTGCTGGAAGCACCTGACCTTTCTTCCCCGGAAGGACTTCGCGACCGTACCATGCTGGAAATGCTGTATGCTACGGGGATGCGTGTATCGGAACTGGTCACAGTGAAGACAGCCAGTGTGAACCTTTCCATGCGGTACGTGATTGCCTTTGGCAAGGGCTCCAAAGAACGGATCGTTCCACTGGGAAGCGTGGCCGCCGAATATCTGCAGCGGTACATAACAGAAGCCAGAAACACATTTCTGATGGAAAATGAAACGGATCCGGAAATTTTGTTTCTGGGACTGGGCGGCCAGGGGCTGACCCGCCAGCGTGTCTGGGAGATTATTAAACAATACGGCAGACTGGCTGGCATATCCAAAACGATTTCGCCCCATGTGCTGCGCCATTCCTTTGCCACCCATCTGCTGGATAACGGCGCCGATCTGCGCAGCGTGCAGGAAATGCTGGGGCATGCCGATATTTCTACAACACAAATATATACGCACCTGACAAATAAAAGGCTGCGTTCGGTTTATGAGAAAGCACATCCGCGCAAATAGCGGGGTGCGGAAAAGAGGGGCTGCGTATGCAGGAACGCAACGGTTCCCGGGATAACAACCATGGCGGTGTGGGAATCTTTATACTGTTTATTGTAATATTATTTTTGCTTGCGGGAGCTGCCGGTATGTTTTACGGCTCCCGTATTCAGGAAAAACCGAAAGACCTGTCGGATACAACGGTGAAGTCCTTTGACCTGATGGAAGAGTCAAAAACGGCCCACAGGATCATAGACGATGTACTTCTCATTAAACGCGAAAACTGGCAGTTGCGGGACAGCGGACGCCGGCAGCATAAAGACCTGCTGGAGACATCGGGAGCCGATGTACTCTGGACTGACAGGGAAATAGCGGTAGGCGTGCCTGTCACAACGGAACTGGAAGGAGCGTCCCGGTGGGTACGGGAACACCTGCAAAATACGGATGTCAAAGTTATCAACGAAGAACAATCAACATGGCATGAAATGGATGCCTGGCGTCTGGAACTGGGGATCGCGGTTAAATCCGGGAAAAACAGTGAACGGATCTTTTCAACGGATACCGTTTACTTTTTCCATCACGGCAACCTGACGAACCGGGACCGGGATATCCCCAGGATATCGAAAGAAAACAGGCTGGCCGATGAGGAAAAAAGAACAGAAGACGACAGTAAAAAAACAGAGATTTTAAGATAGATGATATATTAATATAGATATAGATATTATATAAAATCGGACACAGGAAACAGTCAGGGGTATGTTGACTTAACCTGTTCTGTCTGCTTGGAGGTTTACTGATGAATCCGGAAGAAGTTATGCAGAAATACGAACGATACATCAATCCTTCCTCAACGCGGTTATTCCGCTTTATGGGACTTTCCAGCGTGGAGGCGCGCGCGGAAGGATGGACCATCACCGATACGGAAGGCACGGAGTTTATTGACTGCCTGGGCGGTTTTGGCATGTTTGCGGTAGGACATAAACATCCGAAAGTTGTAGAGGCCGTGGAACGGGAACTGCACAATATGCCAATGTGCGGCAAGGTGCTGTTTAATGAACCGGCTGCCCTGCTGGCGGAAAAACTGGCGGAGATCACCCCCGGTGATCTGCAGTACAATTTTTTCTGCAACAGCGGAACAGAAGCGGTGGAAGGCTGCCTGAAGGTGGCCCGGCTGGCAACAGGCCGCAAAAAGTTTGTAGCTGCCCATAACGCGTTCCATGGCAAGACCTTCGGCTCACTGACGGCAACGGGGCGGGATCTGTACCGCGATCCCTTCAAACCGCTGCTGGAAGGGTTTACCCATGTCCCTTTCAATGATGTGTCTGCCCTGGAAGCGGCTGTGGACGAAGAGACGGCAGCTGTGATCCTGGAACCGGTGCAGGGAGAAGGCGGCATCAACGTGCCGGCAGACGGATACATGAAGCAGGCGGAAGAAATCGCCCACAGGAAAGGCGCGTTGCTGATCGCAGACGAGGTACAGACCGGCATCGGCCGCACCGGAACCTGGTTCGGCGTGGAACATGACGGGGCCAGGCCGGATCTGATGGCTGTAGCCAAAGCACTGGGCGGAGGTATCATGCCCATCGGTTCCGTTATCGGTACGGAAGCTGCCTGGAAAGGGTTGATTGAGGCGCCGTTCCTGCATACATCAACCTTCGGCGGCGGACAGATGGCCTGCGCAGCCGGTGTGGCGACCCTGCAGGTAATTGAGGAAGAAAATCTGCTGCAGCGCAGCGCGGATACAGGAGCTTATTTTAAACAGGGAATAGAAGCGATTGCCAGAGAATTCCCCCAGGTGATCAAAGAGGTTCGCGGACGTGGCATGATGATCGGTATGGACCTGACGAAAGAAGGAGCCGGCGGCATGCTGATGGCGCTGATGATCGACCAGCATATCATTGTGGCTTATACATTAAATAATCCAAAGGTGATCCGTATCGAACCGCCGCTCATCATGCCAAAATCCGTTGTGGATCATGTGCTGGAAGTGTTGCGGAGCTGTATCCGGCAGGTCGCAGATGTGATTGATGATTTATAAGAAAGTACTAGGGTAAACGGGGAGTGGTTGTATGCCGTTTGTAAAATCTGAAATAGTAATCAAAGGTGAAAAACAGAAAATTTTTGACGTGATTCAGGATATGGCATCCTATCCGAAATTTATGAAAAACCTTGTCAGTGTGGAGGTACTGGAAAAGGGAGATAATTATGATATTTCCCATTGGGTTTCCAACGTGGACGGGCGGAAGATCATCTGGACCGAACGGGATGACTTTTATCCGGAAACGTTTAAGATCACGTATAAACAGACTGCCGGGGATTTGAAAAAGATGGAAGGCGCCTGGGAACTGGCAGACACCGAAGAGGGCGTCAATGTGTCTCTGGCTGTGGATTTTGAATTTGGGATCCCCATGATCGCCGGCCTGCTGAACCCCATCCTGATCCGCAAGGTCAGGGAAAACAGCGAGGACATGCTGCGGGCCATTAAAGGAGAAATTGAAAAATAGGACAAAGTCTGTTATAATTATTTAGATAATTATAAGGAGTGTGTTTGTAATTATGAAGACAGCTTTTTTAATGACATTGCTTACCCTGCTACTGGTCATGGTGGGCGACTTTGCAGGCGGCCGTGAGGGTATGATGGTCATGCTGATTTTTTCACTGGGCATGAACTTTTTTGCCTATTGGAACAGTGATAAAATGGTGCTGGCCCAATATAAGGCCCATCAGGTAGACGAGAATACCGCGCCGGCTTTGTACGGTATCGTTAAACGGCTGGCACAGCGGGCCAACCTGCCTATGCCCAAGGTATATATTATTGATGACCAGGTACCGAATGCTTTTGCTACCGGCCGTAACCCGGAACACGCTGCCGTAGCGGTGACCACGGCACTGATGAATTACCTTTCCCCGAAAGAAATCGAAGGCGTGCTGGGTCATGAAATGACCCATGTCAAGAACAGGGATATCCTGATCAGTACCGTAGCAGCCAGTCTGGCCGGTGTCATTACTACGATATCCCGGTTCGCTTTATGGTTTGGCGGCAGCCGTGACAGGGAAAACAATAATCCGATTGCTTCTGTGTTGCTGCTGATTCTGGCGCCTATTGCGGCAGCGCTGATCCAGATGGCAGTTTCCCGCAGCCGCGAATATAAAGCAGACGAGGGCGGCGGCGCTTTGTGCGGCAACCCGAATTATCTGGCGGATGCGCTGGAGAAGATTTCCACCTATTCAACCCGCCGGACCATGCAAAATGCCACGGAAGCTACGGCACATATGTTTATCATGTGCCCGTTCAGCACCAGGGATATGCAGAAGCTGTTCAGCACCCATCCTTCTACGGAAGAACGGGTACGGCTGCTGCGCCAGCAGGCCGAAGAGATGAGACGGCAGGGCAAACTGGAAAAATAGTTCTGGCTGTGCTGTTTTCCTGTTGCAGACGGGCTTACGTAACGCATCCCTTTGCAGAAAGAGATTTAGGATGCTTCATACCGGATTATATTTTCCGGCCTGATAGATTTTAATAGTAATACTATTTAATTTTATTTAAAGGAGAGAAAAACATGGATCAGAAATCATTAGTACTGGTAAAACCCGACGGAGTACGCAAACATTTAATCGGTGAAATTATTGCCCGCTTTGAACGCCGCGGCTTAAAGATTTGCGCGCTGAAGATGCTGGTTATGACTAAAGATCAGGCAAAATATCATTATGCGGAACACGTTGACAAACCGTTCTTCCCGGAACTGGAAGCTTTCATCACCGGAGGCCCGCTGGTTGCCATGGTCGTAGAAGGCCCCAATGCCATTAAAGCCATCCGTACCATGATGGGCGTAACCGATCCCATCGAATCCACCCCCGGATCCATCCGCGGCGATTTTGCGCTGGATAAAGGAGAAAACGTAATCCATGGCAGCGACAGCCCGGAAGCAGCAGAACGGGAGATCAAAAACTTCTTCAAACCGGAAGAAATTTATTAATCAGATCAACGGGCTCAGGCAATATTTTGTCTGGGCCTTTTTTCCCCGTACTCTCATTGAACCTGCGGGGATATGTTTTTCGGTTCCATTTGGGAAATGGCAGAAATCATGTCCGCGTACCGTCTGGACGGTACAAGCATTTATTGTAAGGAGGTTATGAAGTATGTCGAAAAAAGCTGCAGTCTATACCCGTACAGGGGATAAGGGAACCACCGGTCTGTACACCGGCGAACGTGTGTCCAAGTGTTCTACCCGCGTGGAATCCTACGGCAACCTGGATGAGATTACGTCCGCGCTGGGTCTGGCCCGCTCTCTGGTAAAACGGGACGACGTAAAAGAAGCGATCTTTAATGTGCAGAAGCTGCTGATGTCCATGATGGCGGACGTAGCCAGCCTGAACCTGCCCCAGCCGTATATAACGGAAGAGCATGTAAAACTGTTTGAAAGCACCATAGACAAGTTTGATTCTATGCTCCAACCCCTGAGCCATTTCATTATCCCGGGAGATACGCCCGGTGCCGGTGCGCTGGATATTGCCCGTACTACTACCCGTCGTGCGGAACGCCAGCTGCTGCGCCTGAACGAAACGGAGCCGGTAAATCCGCAGCTTCTGATCTGCGTGAACCGCCTGTCGGACCTTTGCTTCATTTTAGCCCGCGTGGAAACGGAAGTGGGCGTGGAAGAAGGAAAATGATCCGGCTGCGAAATAACTTTTTCAGCATGACTGCCTGTTACATTTAATCTTCATTCAGGCTGTGGTTTGTACAAATTTAACTTCAAGTCTCCTGACACATAGTCAGGAGGCTTTTTCTATGGTATAATAAAATAGTTAAGTTTAATTTACAGAATTATTTTATAGTAGATGTTATCAGAAGCGACTCATGCGGTGTCTCCTTAAATATGGTTTCAGATAAATCAGGCAGGCAAACAGATGCTACGGCGTATTGTCACAGGAGGTCAGTATACTTTGAATTCGGACAACAAACTGGTCCTGGTGCTGGGCGGCGCCCGCAGCGGGAAAAGTGAATTTGCAGAAAAATATGTGCTGCATGCCGGTAATCTTTGCGGTTATGTAGCTACAGCGGAAATACTGGATGATGAAATGGCGGAACGGGTAAAACTGCACCGGGCCCGCCGGGAAAAACGGTGGATCACCTTTGAAGC
>DOSQ01000182.1 GCA_003512125.1 Acidaminococcaceae bacterium | reverse complement strand
TCCGGGTTGGCCTTGTGGGGCCGGACAAGCTGCCGGGCATGGTGGCTATGCGTCTGGGTACGGAACCCACCCAGATCCTGGATATCCTGGTGCATAATATCGTGGAATGCTCCGCGGGAAAAGATAAGATCATGCTGGACCCGTACTATGACGAAGCGGTGGAGGAATTCCGTGACTTCATGTTTGCGTACGTGTATGAATGCCCGGCGCTGGAAAAGGAACACCAGAAAGCAGAACATGTGATCCTGAGCCTGCTGGATCTGTACGATACGCAGCCTAATCTGCTGCCGGAGGCGGTACAGCTGAATTTTGAACGGTTCGGGAAAATGACTGCGATTGTGGATTATGTGGCAGGCCTGACAGATCTCAGTGCCGTCAGGATGTTCAACCAGCATTTTGTGCCAAAGATAAGCGAGTAAGGGAACATATACAGTTTCCGGCGCGACATGATTGCTTCAATGTAACTTGACAACGGACGTGAAAAAGTAAGCGGCTGAACAGGTTCAGTCGCTTCCGTTTTTTTACAAACTAAAGTGTCAAGTATTTTTTTTACAAAAAAGAGGATTTTTTTCGGAAACAGAGAATAAGTTATTGAAGTTCGATGATAAGGAGCCGGAGATGGAACAGCAGTATGAAGATTTTAAAAGACAGGTAAAAGACAGCTCCGATATCGTCGATGTGATTGGCGGTTATATATCACTGCAAAAGAAGGGGCGATATTACTGGGCATGCTGCCCGTTCCACGGGGAGAAGACCCCTTCTTTCTGCGTAGATAAGGAGCGTCAGTTCTTCTACTGTTACGGCTGCCATACCGGCGGGGATGTGTTTACCTTTGTACAGAAGATGGAAAACAGCACCTTCCCGGAAGCCGTAAAGACACTGGCCGGACGGGCCAATATCCCGGTTCCGGAATCGCACCGGACGGCGGCGGATGTGCAAAGGGAAGAACGACGCAGGGAGATGTACCGGGTCAATGACCTGGCCTGCCGTTATTTTTCCGCCTGCCTGCATAAGACCCGGCCCGGCGCCGTGGCGCTGGACTACTTTCATAACCGGGGTATTACCGATGCCATCATTGAGCGTTTTTCCCTTGGGTTTGCCCTGCCGTCTTTTCATGCGCTGGAGTTCAATTTAAGCAAAAAGGGATGTGCCAGGGAGCAGCTTGCAGCGGCCGGGCTGATCAAGGTGAAGAACGGTACATACAGGGACGTGTTCATTAACCGGGTGATGATACCGATCAAGGATCCGCGGGGTAAAGTGATTGCGTTTGGCGGCCGCGTGATGGACGACGGCCTGCCCAAGTATCTGAATACCGGGGAAACCGACGTGTTCCAGAAACGGGAAACGCTGTTCGGCCTGGATGTGGCGATCAAACCAATCCGGGAAGCGAAAGAAGCTATTATAGTAGAAGGATATATGGACGCCATCAGCCTTCACGCTGCGGGAATCAACCGGGCGGTGGCTTCTTTGGGGACCGCTTTCAGCGAGCAGCACGCGAAACTGCTCCACCGTATAACGGAAAACGTAGTGTTCGCCTACGACAGCGACGACGCGGGCCGGCGCAATGCCGTCCGGGCTGTCAGCATTGCCAAAAAAGCAGGTCTCTCCGTCAGGGTGCTGAATGTACCGGAGGGAAAGGACCCGGATGCCTTTGTCCGGAAGTTTGGCAGGGACGCTTTTGAAAACCTTGTTGCAAACGCGTGGGACGGTACGGAATTCCAAATCCGTTATACGATTTCTAAAAATAATGTTGCAGAGCTGGCAGGAAAAGTACAATGTGTGTCGAATATAATCCCGTACCTGCAGGAATGCAGGACCGAGATCGAGGCCGCCGGATATATCCGGTTCCTGGCACAGCAGCTGGTCATCGACGAAGGCCTGATCATGGGGGAATACCGAAAAAGAGCAAACCGCTTTTCCCATAACGGTGAGGTCCCCCGGATTCCTGAGCAGCCTGTCCGGAAACTGTCCGGCGCATTAGAACAGGCAGAAAGTAAATTGTTATTGTTATTCTTCCGGTATCCGGGCATGATAGATTCCTATAGGGAAGTTCTACAGGAGATTGGTTTTGCATCACCTGTCCGTCAGAGCATTTATGAAAAAATTTGCGAGTTGGGAAATGTAGATTTTTCCACTGTCAAAGAAAGCTTGTTTGCAGCAGGGGATGCGGAGATCAATGCGGAAACCGCAAGGATTTTATCCGGGGAAGATTTTGCACCGGATGAAGAAAGCCGGACGCGGATTGCGGATGACTGTGTCCGTTTGATGCAGCAGAGTTTTCTGCAGCGTGCCTATGAGGACCACCGGCGGCTTGCAGAAACCTATGCAGGCATGAACGATCCGAGGTACGTGGAAGAGTTGAAAATATGTAATGAATTAAGAGGGAAGATTACTAATCTGTATGGCAGCTGACAAAAAGAAATCAAACAAAAAACTGAATATGGAAATGGCAGAAGAAACGGTGGCCGCGGAACCGAAAACCGCTGTAAAGAAGGATGGCAAAAAGAAAAAGGCAGCTGTTGAGAACGCTGCAGCGGATGTAAAATCCAAAAAGAAGCCGGAAAAAGCAGCGAAGAAAGAAACCGCAGTACCGGAGAAGAAAAAACAGGACAGTAAGAAGACGGCTGTAAAAGAAGAGGGTAAAAAGACCAAGGAAAAGGCGGACGCAAAGCCAAAAGTGAAGG
>DOSQ01000089.1 GCA_003512125.1 Acidaminococcaceae bacterium | reverse complement strand
TGCAGAAAGCATATGAATCTGCTCTCTCAAATATTTTTTGGTAACGCCAATGTATTCTACCATATTTTCACAAAGAATGATATAATAATTTATTATTTGTGACAGTTTGCAAATGTTTTTTATTTTTTAGGAAAAGACAGAGAAATGGTTTAATGTTTTTTTGGAGGACGCGATGAGCGAAGTGTTGTGTTGGTGCGGCAGTGGCAAGCCGTATGAAGATTGCCATAAAGAAATTGAAGATGAGATCCGGTTGCATCAGCTGGCAGGGGAAGAAGTGCCTACACGCCAGATGATCAAGACACCGGAACAGATTGCCGGGATCCGGGAAGCTTGCAAATTGAATACCGCTGTGCTGGATGAAGTGGCAAAACATGTCAGAAAAGGCATGACGACGGAAGAGATTGACCGGATCGTTTACGATTTTACGGTGGCCCACGGGGGGATTCCGGCACCATTGAATTTTTGCGGTTTTCCCAAAAGTGTCTGCACCTCCATTAACGACGTGGTGTGTCACGGCATTCCTTCGGAAAAAGTGGTGTTGCGTTCCGGGGATATCGTGAATATTGATGCATCAACGATTTTGAACAATTATTACGGAGACGCTTCCCGTATGTTTGAAATCGGACGGGTGGACAAGAGGGCTAAAGATCTGGTGGCGATTACAAAAGAATGTCTGAAGCGGGGGCTGGCGGCGGTAAAGCCCTGGGGACACCTGGGAGATATCGGCGCGGCAGTTTCCCAGCTGGCCCGCAAGCATGGGTACAGCGTGGTGGAAGAGTTCGGAGGTCATGGGGTTGGAGTGGAATTCCATGAGGATCCGTTTGTGGCCCATGTGGGCAAAAAAGGAACCGGTATGCTGCTGGTGCCCGGCATGATTTTTACCATTGAGCCCATGATCAACACCGGCAGGAAAAATGTTTTCATTGATGAAGCGGACAACTGGACGGTGTACACAGAAGACGGCGGTCTCTCCGCCCAATGGGAATATACGGTGCTGGTGACGGAAAGCGGCGCGGAAATATTGTCGTGGTAAAACCGGCATGTTCATTGTATACACGTATACTTGCAAAAATCTATTGATTTTTTTATGACAATTGTTTAAAATTGTCTCATATTAGGAAATATTAGAATTGAATAACGGGTGCATGATGTATGCGGAAAAATACCGGTTGAAACCTTCCGGTATGCCGAAGGAGTAACACTATCAGGCGTTCTGAGGAACACGAAACCGCATGCGGACACAACTCTGGAGATACCCATTCAATTGGGAGCCGAAGGGGCAAGGGACGGACTCGCAGAAAAGGCGGGAACGGTTCCAATCTCTCAGGCAAAAGGACAGGGACGGTAGAGATGGCAACACTATCTTACAGCAGCAGCGCATATAAATATTGCCGGCCTTGTGGAAATTTCCAGAGGCCGGTTATTTTATGAAGGGTCCAAATCAGAATGAGGGGTGTCCGGGATGAAAGGATTTCATGAACGGGATGACAGCGGATAACGGAAACGCCTGCCCGTAAAGGCATTCAGAAAAAACCGTTGTCAACAAAAATTTGCAGGAGAAAGGAACTGGTGAATTATGGATTGGAAAGCGATTAATGAGATTGTAGGAGCGATAGACAGCTTCGTATGGGGGCCTGCCATGCTGGTCCTGCTGGTAGGTACCGGTATTTACCTGACATTTAAACTGAATTTCCGTACATGGAGGAACCTGCCGTATTCGATTAAAAGTGTAATCGGCAAGGATGCCCGCCAGAAAAAGGCCGGCGGCGAAGGCGACGTTTCTTCGTTCAACGCGCTGATGACTGCACTGTCGGCCACCATCGGTACCGGCAACATCGTGGGCGTTGCGACGGCGATGTTTGCAGGCGGTCCCGGGGCGCTGGTGTGGATGTGGCTCTCCGCAGCGTTCGGAATTACCACCAAGTATGCGGAATGTATGCTGGCCAGCAAATACCGTGAGGTGAACGAAAAGGGCGAAATGAAGGGCGGTCCCATGTTCACCATGAAAAACGGTTTCTCCAATAAGCAGCTGGGCGCGATTTTAGGCTTCCTGTTTGCTCTGTTTACCGTGCTTGCTTCTTTTGGTATCGGCAACATGACCCAGGCCAATTCCATTTCCACGGCGCTGGATAAAACCTTTGCCGTTCCGGTAGCAGCTACCGGCGCAGCACTGGTCATCCTGTGCATGATCATCATCCTGGGCGGTATCCAGTCCATTTCCAAAGTGGCTTCCGTAGTTGTTCCGGTTATGGCCGTGTTCTATGTAGTCTGCGGTCTGGCAGGTATTCTGGCTAACGTGCAGGAAATCCCCCACGGTCTGTACCTGATTTTCACTATGGCATTTAATCCTCAGGCGGTTGGCGGCGGCGTGCTGGGCGCTATTACCGTAAGCGTGATGAACGCCATGCGTTATGGCGTAGCCCGTGGTTGCTTCTCTAACGAAGCCGGTTTAGGTTCTGCTGCTATCGTTGCGGCATCTGCACACACGGATGATCCTGTACGCCAGGGCTATATCAACTCCACAGGTACGTTCTTTGATACCATCGTAATCTGCTCCATTACCGGTCTGGTCATTGCTTCTTCCGGTATGCTGGGCGCCGTAGATGAAAAGGGTGTGGCTCTTTCCGGCCTGACCCTGACCATTGCCGCATTTGAAAAATTTGTAGGCCCCGCTGGCAGATATATCGTATCCATCGGTATTGTACTGTTTGCATACTCCACCATCTTGGGTTGGGAATATCAGGGTGAAAAATGTTTTGAATACCTGTTCGGAAGCGCCAAATTCAATGTGGTTTACCGTGTAATCTTCTGTCTGATTACCTATATCGGTGCAACCCAGACCCTGGAACTGGTTTGGAACCTGGCAGATATCTTCAATGCGCTGATGGCTATCCCGAACCTGATTTCCCTGCTGA
>DOSQ01000003.1:1269-3142 GCA_003512125.1 Acidaminococcaceae bacterium | reverse complement strand
TATCTTATAAATATTATATATAAAGCAGAAAAAGAATTCAATGCTTTCCATGATATACATCAGACCGGCCGGACCTCCGCAGGACTAAAATAATTTTCTTTCAGCCTTGTGTCTGTTCTGTAAAAACGATAAAATTATGGAAAGGAAATGCATATAAAAATAAGGAAACAAAGTAGCCGCGTCTTCTTTGATACAGGAAAAAGCTACACTATTATTATATTACAAATCAGCGGAAAATTAAACGGTAATTCTATCGGTAATTCTAAAGGAAGGAACGCACACCTGTGAAGTTTTCCGTTCAGCGCGGCCGGGTTGAAAACAGTTTTCGAATAAAGGATAGAAGCAGATTTGTTGTCCTGAGGGTAAAGGAGGAGATGATGTCCATGAAAAAACTGATCGTGTTCCTGACGATGCTCTGTCTTTTTGCGGTTGGTCAGAATATTGCGGAAGCAGCGGACGGGAGGAGAACGGGCATGGGATATATTTCCTGGGATGAAAAGATGTTGAAACTGGATCTGCACGCCAATCTTTCCACGGGGTTCCAGTGGTTGGTGGTGTACCGGTCGGATAACCTTGTGAAGAGCAGCCAGCAGTACCAGGGTACAGACGATAATGAGAAAGCTACCACGGGAGGACCCGGGACGGATCACCTTCGATTTACGGTAACGAACGATAAAGACGCGTACCTGGTGCTGAAATACGCAAGGCCCTGGGAAGAGGGAGAGCGGGGTACCTATCATTCGTATATCATAAAAATGGAAAACGGTGCGATTGCCGATGTGTCCTGCCGGGAACGCATATACCATAAAGATTTTAAATTTGTGGTGGGCCGGCCGGAGAAAAACGTGGCAACCGGGGAGAAAGCGCGCTTTGTGGCATCCGTGCCGACGGACTGGGAGTATGAAGACATCGCTGATGAAGATATGCTTGGCTTAAAAGTCAGGCCAGTGGGCAAAGAAGGGTACTGCCGGATCGGCCGTCTCCGGGACGGGGTTGCGGCAGATTCGGGCGAAAACGTGAAAAAGATCATGATTTATGACAAAGAATATACCGTGGGACGTTCCGCAGGCGGGAGCTTTGTCCTGTTTAATCAGGACCGTATCGCCTGGCTGGGCGGCAGCGCGGACTGGCAGGAAGAATATTTTCCGGATATTGTGACGATCCTGGATACGGCGACCTATTGGGAATAGGAGCGGGCGTTGCTCCAGGCCCTGCAGCGGTAAGCAGGTACCTGCAACAAGGCTGGCAACGCCGTTCTGCGGGCACTGCTCCGGATCCTGCAGCGATAAGCAGGTTACGGAATACGCAGAGCACTGTTTTCGGTCACGGTTATGAGGAAAAGAAGTACAAGGGGGCATTCAGCTATGAAATTCAGAAATACGAAAGTTCTGTCACTCGCTGCGGTTGTTTTGTTTGCTGCCGGCGCGGCGGGAACGGCGCAGGCTGCGGCAAGCCCGGAAAAGCAGATATCGTTTATCGCGGACCAGGCTGCCGTCTGGGGCGCGGATGCGTTTTACAGGGACTGGCAGAAAGACAGGGGCTGTTGTGCCGTCACCGATCTGGACGGCAACGGACGGCTGGAGCTGTTCTTCCTTCGGGGAGTACGGAACCCTGTTCCCCACGCAAATGCAAATGGGTCAAACGAAGAAAAGGGCAGGGCTCTTGTAGCCACCGTTCCCATAACCATGCGTGTCCGCGGGTTTGAAGTGAGCGCGGATGGGAGCAGCCTGGACGAACTGAAATTCAATTACCCGGACAAGATCGTGCCTCCTGATATGAGTCAGTTACAGGGAGGGTCTTATTACGCAGATGACAAGATTCGTTATTATACTGTTTCTACGCTGAACCGTGTCGGGGATCTCGGCTTTTGTCT
>DOSQ01000003.1:0-1131 GCA_003512125.1 Acidaminococcaceae bacterium | reverse complement strand
GTTCCCACCGCTGAGGCGATTTTTGATCATGCCGAAGACCAGTACGGGAAGGAAATGAATGAGTCGCAGATGAACGATTATGTAAAAACGTATATGGCAGGCACGGATCCCGCTGACGTAAAAATAAACTGGATCTATGCATCCGATTGGAAAAAAGCGCAGGCCGTTCCCGGCGGCGTGCGTGATGCTTTTATGGAAAGCTGGAACGGATTTACGTTTGCGGTGAAGAAGTAGAATCGTAAAACGCAGAAATGTTGTGCGTTAGAGAGTATATAATTGAAAAAAAGTAATTAAAAAAATCCCGGCAGGTTTTATTAAAACCCGCCGGGGTTTTGGTTTGGCAGCATGAATTGTTTTGCGTTTCCGGGTTATTCGCCCCGTTTCGCTACGTCTTCTTCGATTTCCGCCTTCCAGTCTTTGGAAATGGGCGCGCAGCAGGCACGCATGCAGGCCATGGCTTCGCCTACGACTTTGTAGTTCAGCGAGGTTCCCCGTTTGTCCGATTTATAGCGGACGGCCCGGTCGGCGGAGATGCCGATCCGTCCCGCTGCGCTGATGGCATCGATGTTGGCCCCCAGGAACATGAATTCCCAGTTGTGTTTTTCCTGCATCCGTTTTACCAGCCGTTTCACTTTGTCCAGGGTGTATTCCCGGCTGGAGTTTTCCTCCCCGTCGGTGGTGATGACGACGATAGTGTGTTCCGGCTTTTCCTCATCCGGCAGGCCCTTCTGCACTTTCCGGATGTGTTTTACGCTTTTGGCTACCGCGTCCAGCAGGGCCGTGCAGCCCCGGGCGTAGTATTCTTTTTCGGTCAGGGGTTTTACCGTTTCCAACGGCACACGGTTGTGGATCACGTTCATTTCGCCGTCAAACAGGACGGTGTTTACGATGGCGCTGCCTTCCACGTTTTTCTGTTTTTCAATTAATGAATTGAAGCCGCCGATGGTTTCCGTTTCCAGTCCGCTCATGGAACCGCTGCGGTCGAGAATGAAGAGCATTTCCGTTAATCCTTTTTTCATGTTCGTTTCCTCCTGTTCTGAAAAAATGTTACGAAAGGTTGGTCGCGGAACTCCTGCAGACTTTTCCGTAAAACGTCACGGCGGTTTTTCCGTTTTGTTTTTGCAATACCTG
>DOSQ01000161.1 GCA_003512125.1 Acidaminococcaceae bacterium | reverse complement strand
CCAACTGCTCCACCCCGCGATAAAATGGTGGAGGGGGTTGGATTCGAACCAACGAAGCGAAACGCGGCAGATTTACAGTCTGCTCCCTTTAGCCACTCGGGAACCTCTCCATTAAAATCTTCTGGAGCTGACAATAGGAATCGAACCTACAACCTACGGTTTACAAAACCGTTGCTCTGCCTGTTGAGCTATGTCAGCATGATTTCAGTGACAGTAAGTATAATACATGAAACAGCAGAGTTTGTCAACTGTTTTTTATAATTTATTTGACAAATTTCTCAAAAAATCAGGACGCATCCATTCAGACAGGTGCGTCCTTCGATTTTTTACTTTTCATCGCCAAAGCAAATCCCAATAGCTCTGGCAGCTTTTACGATTTCATTATCCAGCGTAACCGACCTGGGTTTTCTCCCGGCATCCTGCAGCGGAACTGTCACAATGGAATCATTATGCAGGGAAACCATCACATCATAATTACCCGCTATACACGCTTCAATCGCCGCTACCCCGTACCGTGTGCATAACACCCTGTCAAAGGCTGTCGGCGAACCGCCCCTCTGCAGATAACCCAATATTGTGCAACGGGCTTCGATCCCTGTCAGTTCTTCCAACTGCTGTGCCAGTTTATTACCGACCCCGCCTAACCGGATTGGCTCAAAGCTGTCCTTGACAATGCGGGCAACTGTCATTTCACCGCCTTCCGGCTTTGCGCCTTCCGCCACAACAACGATGCTGAACATCTTTCCGTCCTGCTGGCGTTTGAGGATTTTTCTGGCAACCGCATCCAGGTGATAGGGAATTTCCGGAATCAGAATCACATCAGCTCCGCCTGCAACACCAGAATACAGGGCAATCCAGCCGGCATAGCGTCCCATGACTTCCAGAATCATGATACGGTGATGCGATTCCGCCGTGCTGTGGAGCCGGTCCACCGCTTCCGTCGCCACTGCCATGGCCGTGTCAAATCCGAAGGTCCGTTCCGTGCATGGCAGATCGTTGTCTATCGTTTTGGGCACCCCAATCACTTTTACACCGCATTCCCGGGAAAGCTGTGCTCCAATTGCCAGGCTGCCGTCCCCGCCGATAACAATCAGCGTTTCAATACCGCGTTTTGACAGATTCTTTACGATCGTTTCGCTTTCGTCCGTATACGTGACAGACCCGTCCTTCTCCACGTGCGCGAATTTAAACGGATTGTCACGGTTAGTCGTACCTAAAACTGTACCACCCCGCGGCAATATGCCGGAAACATCATCATAAGTCAGGAGTTTCATCCTGTTCTTTATCAATCCGTTAAAGCCGTTTTCAATGCCGTAAATCTGATACCCATGTCCCAAAGCTGCCTTAACGACAGCGTTCAGTACGGCATTAAGCCCCGGGCAGTCGCCGCCCCCGGTCAGGACAGCCAGTGTTCCTCTGACATTTATCATACATTTCCCCAGTAATCAATCAACATTCCAAATGGTAAAACCATCCTGCGGGATCCGGATGGATTCGGTCCCGTCAAATTTATCATAACACAGCATACCGTCTTTTACATATCCGGGCCAGGCGGCAACCAGAACAAACTGCTGCCCCAGTTCTTTAAGCAACGATGCAACATCAAGATTAAATACCGGCACAAATAAAGTCTGTAAACGATCTAATAAGATAACATCTGAATTATAACTGGCAAGCGCTTCTGCCATCATAGCCGGCGCTTTTGCATTCCGTTCTTCTTTCGGAACTGCCAGGAACTCTTCACTGATCAGCAAACGGCAATCAACATAATCCCACTTCTTGTCCTCGGCAGCTTCGCGCAGGACCTTGCTTTTACCGCTGCCAGGCTTGCCGGTTACAAAAATAACTCCTTTTGCTTCTTTTGCTGCCTCTACAATCTTTACGAATTCTTCTGTCTGACTCATTTTAATTACCTCCTAAATCTGTTAGCAGATCAATATTTGGAAATGCCGGAACCATTTAATATCTATAACAATCCAATTCGTTGTTTCCGGATAAAATCCTTTAACGCTAATTATATTTTATACTATTCTTCACTTCAATACAACAGTTTGTTTCACATTTATCAGTTTCATTCACTTCAGCTTTTCTTTTTGCCTTCCCGCTTACGGGGTTCTATGGAAAGTATACAGGAACATACCGTCTGTATATCAGAATCTCCCGTATGGGCCTCCTTATATTTTTCCACCTTTCTTTTGACACGCTGCAGCGCATTGTCAATCGATTTAATATGCCGGTGCAGTTCCCTGGCTGTTTCCTGATAGGATTTACCATCCAGATAATTCATGAACACTTCCCATTCCAGACCGCTGAGAACCGTGTTCAGCTTATTCTTAATTTCAAAAAATTCTTCTCTCCGGATAATCATCTCTTCCGGATTCACGACTTTTGTTCCGTTGGATATCACATCCAGAAGGGTCCGGTCCGAATCCTGTTCGTAGATAGGTTTATTCAAAGAAACATACGAATTCAACGGAATATGTTTTTGCCGGGTGGCGGTTTTAATCGCCGTAATGATCTGCCGGGTCACACATAATTCCGCAAAAGAACGAAATGAAGCCTGTTTATCCTTTTTGAAATCGCGGATTGCTTTATATAAACCAATCATGCCTTCCTGAATAATGTCTTCCCGCTCCGCACCGATCAGGAAATAGCTTTTTGCTTTCCCCCGCACAAAATTCCGGTACTTGTGCAACAGGTACTCCTGGGCTAATACATTATTCTCCGTATTTGCCAGCTCAACAATATCTTCATCCGGCATATCGGAAAATCTTGCATAGGGATCGCCGGTTACCCCGTTCATCTGTCTTTCACCTTCCATTAACCTGATAATGATTACTATAATCTTCCCCGGACAGGCAGCAAAACTTTCTTCAGGATATCTTATTATACACGACAGGCTCTGCTAACGTCAACAAAGGGTGATCTGACGTCCGCTATCTTCCATGAAAAATATCCCGAAGCAGGATTATCCCCGCCTTATCTTTTCCAGATGCGAAGCTACTTCGCCGCCAATACGGCCGCCTAATTCCCGACGGCTTGTATTACCCGGCAGTCTGTCTATTTTTTCTTTTATTTCCTTTTTCGTTTTATAATAGATTTCCCGAAACTCACGGGCAGAGATTCGAAATGCCCCGGAACCAAGCACGTTGTCCTGCTCGGCCTTGTCACTGGTCACAACAAAAACCTTCATGCCTTTTCTGGAAATCCGGTATGTTTCCCGTTCAATCCAGCTGTCAGCCGTTTCCTGCTCAGCAGTATAAACTACCGTGCAGCCGCCGGTCTGTTCTGTTGCTTCCGGTCCTTTTGCGTCCATCGCATCAAATACGACTACCGCATCGTACCCATGAAACGCAGCAAACTCCGCCACTTTATCCGTCAGAATTGCACGGGCATGTTCCAGATCTTTTTCCCGTACCCCTGCAAAATCTGGCCAGTTGTTGATGACATTATATCCGTCAACCAGATAATATTCTTTCATTTCGCAGCCTTCTGCATCCGCTGCCTTACAACTTCATACATCAGGATCGCCCCCGCCGCCGAAGCGTTCAGCGAATTTACACCACCCTGCATAGGCATCCGGACCAGCATGTCGCAATTTTCTTTTACCAGGCGTCCCAGTCCTTTTCCTTCCGCGCCAATTACTAACACAACAGGGCGGTACAGATCCGCATCAAAATACAGGCATTCCCCGTCCATATCTGCCCCGGCAACCCAGAACCCCTGTTCTTTAAGACTTTGCAACGTCTGGACAATATTACCGATCTGCACCACAGGCACATAGTTAATTGCCCCGGCTGAAATTTTTGCCACAACTGCATTCAGCGGACAGCTTCGCCGTTTTGGCAATAAGACACCATGTACCCCGGCAGCGTCAGCGCTGCGAATCAGGGCACCCACATTCTGAGGATCCTGCAATTCGTCCAGCAGAAGCAGAAACGGCATTTCGTTCCGGGACGCAGCCCGTTCCAGAACCGTCTCCAAAGAACTAAAAGCTATAGGAGACGCCAGCGCCACAATCCCCTGGTGACGTATGCCCGGAGCCATCCTGTCCAATTTTTCAGGCTGTACATATTCTACCGGAACCGCCGCGTCCTGTGCCGCCGCGATAATTTTTACCAGGGTTCCGCCCTGCGGCCCCGTTTTAATGAAAATCTTATTGACCGGACGTTTGCTGGACAATGCCTCAAACACTGCATTACGCCCGGCAACGATTTCTTCTTTCATAAACGCTCCTTTAAGGGAAAACTGGCTGTTCCATCGGACAAACCGGTTTAATCAGTTTCTCCTTAATCAAACCGGCAGCAGAAATACCGCCGGATAAAAAACATGAACCTGCACTATATTAACTATTTCCCCGGTAAAAACAATTCCGCAACATCTTTGCCTTCCGCCTGAAACTCTTTTACTTTCGGCAAAATACCGCAGCTCATCTTTCCTTCTTTACAGGTACCTTTGGCTACACAGTCAGGGCCCGCTTTTTCAAACAATATGGGGGCCACTTTACGGCATTCCGTCAGCATCTTCCAGGCCAGTTCACGGATTTCCCACTGTGCCCGGTTGCAGCAGCGCAGGTTAAAGAAATTATAGAGCGAACGGGCATTGAACGTGCAGACGATCTTGGTTTCCGCCGCATTCGGCAGCACATAACGGGCATCCTCATTGGCGATACCGTAATTGTCAGTCAGATCATTATACAGATCCTGCAGATTCTGCATGCATGCTTCAAATTTAGCCTTCGCTTCCGGAATTGCCGCAACTGCAGGCGGCATAATTGTTTCAAAATTATGTGCTTTTACATATCGCTGGGACTGTTGTGAATAGGAAGCGATCCTGTGGCGGACCAGCTGATGCGTCAGCACGCGGGAAACCCCTTCAATCGCAAAAGTAAAGGTCACATGTTCAATCGGCGAAAAATGTCCCATGCGGACCAGCATGCGCACCAGCCGGGCCGCTTCTTCATCACTCATCTTTTCCTGCAGTTCTGTTACTCCGACAGGAGAATAACATAAGCGTGCGCTTAAAGCCACTGATTTGTCCGGATCCGGAGTATGTCGTATCAATACAACCTTCATGATAGTCCCTCCCCTTACTAATTATTGATTCTGTATTTAAAAATTAAAACTGCGATTCACTTTGTTGTCTGTTCCTGCATTTCCCGGGAAATCACCTGAAATGCCTGTTCCACGAACCCTTTCAGGCGCTCTTCCTGATCTGTCAGGAGAAGCCAGCCGCACAATGCCTCAAATGCAGTAGCCGCGCGGTACTCACTGACACTGGCGCTTTTAGGGACCATCGACTTGGCGTTGCGCCCCCGGTGCACGACCGCCGCTTCCTTCTCAGACAAGCCGGCTTCCAACGCGTGCATTGCCTTTGCCTGCATTACGGCGGATACCATTTTCGCAGCGATCGTATGGATCACCTGTACATGACTGGAAGACGGCAACAGACGCATACGGACGTAAAACGTAAAAACACTGTCGCCAATCAGCGCCAATACAATCGGGTTCATCTGGTCAGGATCAGGCAACGATCTGCCTTCTTCCCGGCAAACAGCCAGCGCCTGCTGTTTTAACTGTTGAAAGCGGAAAAATTTCACTGTTTTTTCCACCGTGCGCCCTGGGGCGTATCTTCAATCACAATGCCCAGTTCTCCCAATTTGTTGCGAATCGCGTCAGCCTGGGCGTAGTTCTTGGCTTTGCGGGCTTCCTGCCGCAATTCCAGTAACAGCTGCATCAGCTGTTCAGCCAGTCCGCCATCCCCATCGTTCCCGGCGGCTTCCGCTTCGCCTTCCAGTACGCCGATGATGGAGCAGAACTCGGCAAACACTTTGGTCATCATGTCCACCAGTTTCCCGTCGGGAGACACAGCGGAAGAGTCAACCTGCGCTTTGTAAACATTGATTTCCTTCGCCAGGGCAAACATATGGCTGATGGCAAGCGCCGTATTAAAATCGTCGCGCATGGCTTCCATGAAGTCATTGCGCAGTTGTTCCACCTTGCCGCGAAGCGCCATGCTTTCGTCTGTGGG
>DOSQ01000141.1 GCA_003512125.1 Acidaminococcaceae bacterium | reverse complement strand
GGATTACTCTTTCCGCAAATCGTACAACTCCCGCATCTATAGTGATGTCCATAACTTCTGACTTCCCCGCATTTCATACAGGTACAGCCATCCTGAAAATCATGCAGTGAACTGTCTCTCACTTTTCTGATCTTACCGCACCTGATGCATTTGCATCCATCCCATTTATGTATCAGACAGCCCATTTTTCTTCTCCTTATGAAATTCTGACTATTACTGAAGAAAATAACTGAGCACTCCCGCGACCACAACAAACAGAATGCAGTATTTCATTACGCTGGCCATGAGCCTGCTCTTCGAACCGCTCAGTCCGGCGCTGGCTGCACCGATCGCGGAAATCAGTTCAGGAACACATCTGCGTTTCATTGGTTCGCGTGGAACATGTCAATCGACTTTTGGATTTTTCCGTCAGCATGAACATACGCAAACGAATTAATGAAAATCATTTATAGCAGTCATCATTTCTGTCTGAAAAGCCCTGACAATTAACAGACGTTCAGTATTAATCAGAACTACATCCCCGCCCCTCATCCCAGGCGTAAAAAGGACACTTTTCTCTCAGGCACTGCTGATTTCGTTCAGAGAATTCGCAAGGCTGGTCCTCATATTCGAGCACAAGGCTGTGATGTTCATTTATGTACCTGACTCCCTCCCGGAATGCAATCATGGCATCCCGCTTACAGCACCGGGGGCCATTGATCCTGCCAAGTTCTCCGATTGCCTGCGAAGTAAACTTCATATGCTCTCCCCAGGTCCCGTCGTCAGATAAAGGGCCTGTACCGTCTATGATCGCAAGAGCCGCTCCGACAGAAGCAATGGCACCGCAGATTCCCCAGAGACCGCACATTGCGCCGGGCATTCTAAGACCCTCACGGGCAATCCTGTCCAGACACTCTTCCAGTCTGATATTGCCGCCGGCATTGTAAAATGCGGTCAGCACGCAGGCACCGTCAAGGATATGATGCTCCGGTCCGTGGATGCTGATATATTCTTTCTGCGCCATGCTTTTAAAAATACGGACAGGATTACATCCTTTTTCCTGTTGGATCTCATCGATGATCCGTTTCGTTTTTTCCTGAATTGACATCTTTTTGTATTCCATACCTATCACCTGGCTTCAAAAAACAGCTATACAATTACATCAGGCTCCATATTTTTAGAAAAAAATGAAGTAAACAGCAATACCTGCGGCTGTCCGCACTTTTGGCTCCGGAAACATATCCACCGCAAATCAATTGGACAAAATGATCGGTGCCTCCAGCAGCCTGGCGCAATAGCGGCATTTTGCAACACGTCCGGCCCGGACCTGTGTTGTATTCAGGCATCCCGGACACTCACATGCCTCAAATATAGCTTCGCCGCTCACAACGTCATCAAGTATGATCAACGGTTCTCCATCCATTTCCAAATGACATCCCAGCAGGATTCCATGACTGCACAGCCAATTAATATCCTTTTTGATGACAGACACATCAAAGTCTGTCTGCTCTGCAAGGACGCGCAGGGGGATTTTTCCTGTAATGCTTTCCTCCAGCACCTGCCCATATCGTTTTGCGCGCCGTAGATGTTTTCTGCTCAAAAAAACCGAAAGGTGTCGTAGTATTACTAACAGGATCAACAAGAGTACAACGAACCATACAACTTTATTATCCTCATTAGTCGCTGCCAATGTAAGCAGTGCCATAAAGAATACCCACAATAAGTACAGACCGGCAATGCTCACTTTTCCCGCATTTGCACTATTCCTGTCCATCTCCTCCTTGTTCAGGTAAATACCCTTCCTCCACTGTTTGGACGATTTGTTGATGAGAATTACGCCAAAGTCTCCCTCCACAGCTGCCGCATCGAGCAAGTAGCCTCTCTGAATCATTTCCAGAAGATCTCTTTCAATCCTGCCTCTGTCATTACTCCAAAGCGCTGTTGAATTGTGTTCACTCATGACCGGACCCGTTTTATAATACAAAATGGATCCGTCGTCATTCATTTTCATGCGGGGTAAATATTTCTCCGCAAGGCCTGCAAGCCTCTGTCTCCGCAAACCGGATCGCACCAAGCCCAAAGATAAAAGCAGCCACGGCAGGAACACCCCGGTAATTATTATATAATTTATCAATTTCGAAAGGTCATAATCTTCATATCCACTTATGAGCGAGCTAAAGAAAATAAAAAATAGAATGCTGCCAATAATAGTCCAGATAAGTCCACTATGCATATCCTTTTTTATTACATCCGTTTGAATATCTATAAGCTTAGATTTGTCCTTCTCCATATGTTTCCACCCTCTGCCATTTTTATTAATAGTATAATAATCTCACCCCATTCTGAATAGCAAAATCATTTTCTCGACCTGCCAAAATAGCAGAATCGTTTTCTCGTTTAGCCAAATAGTAGAAAAAGAGCCACAGCCTTCCGAAATCAGGGCATCTGACATGTTCCCACGGACAGCAAAAAGGGGGTTCCTCACCCCGGCACAGAAACTGCCCGGGCGGCGGGAACCCCTTGATTTTAAAGGATTTTCAGCTATTTCTTATTTAATAT
>DOSQ01000026.1:1043-6418 GCA_003512125.1 Acidaminococcaceae bacterium | reverse complement strand
ACTCCGCGGGAGATTGCGGAACTGATGGAGACCACGGAAGACCGGGTACGGGAAATCATGAAGATTGCCCAGGAACCGGTTTCCCTGGAGACACCCATCGGCGAAGAAGAAGATTCCCATCTGGGCGACTTCATCGAAGACCATGACGCCCCGGCCCCGGCTGACGCCGCGTCCTTTGCCCTGTTGCGTGAAAAGCTGAACGAAGTGTTAAGCACGTTAAGCAGCCGCGAACGGGAAGTGCTGGAACTGCGGTTCGGCCTGAAGGACGGCCGGCAGCGGACACTGGAAGAGGTAGGCCAGCATTTTGGCGTAACACGCGAACGCATCCGCCAGATCGAAGCCAAAGCCCTGCGCAGACTGCGCAGCAGCAGCAAGCGTTGTACCCAGCTGCGTGATTTTGTGGCAGACTGATTCCGGCCGTTGCCGTAACAGAATAAACAGCATAAAAAAACAACCCGCTTCCGAAGTGATTCGGAAGCGGGTTTTGTTATCCGGATTGGTGGGCCCGGAGGGATTCGAACCCCCGACCAAGCGGTTATGAGCCGCCGGCTCTGACCAGCTGAGCTACGGGCCCCTGTTTTTCAACAATATTTATTTTACCCGAACTTAAGGGCAGTGTCAAGAAATTATGATAATAATCCTGATTTTAGCTTTTTTCTTATCCGAAAAGCTGCCTTTTCCGGTGAATCCGTCCTGATAACAGGTCTTTTCTAAAAAAATCTTGAAAAAAAGTTAAAAAATGGGATTTTTTTTGTCTAAAGGCTTGCAAACACTGATAAACACTGTTATTATTAACATAGATGCAAAGAAATCCGGCATCTGAAAAATATTTTTGCAAAGGAGTTTTTACGATGAACAAAAAAGAACTTATCGTAGCAGCTGCTGCAGCATCCGGATTATCTCAGAAAGATGTTGAAAAAGCATTAAAGGCTATTACAGAATCTGTTGTAGCAGAAGTTGCCAAAAAAGGCAAAGTACAGTTAATCGGTTTTGGTACGTTTGAAGCCCGCGACCGTGCCGCCCGTACCGGCAAAAACCCGCGTACCGGCGCTGCAATCAAGATTGCTGCCGCTACGGTTCCTGCTTTCAAAGCTGGCAAAGCGTTCAAAGATGCTGTTAATGTTAAACCGGCAAAAAAAGCAAAAGCTAAAAAAGCTAAAAAATAAGTTCTGTGCCCTTAACGGTCTGCCATACAGGCAGACCGTTTTAATTTTGTCTGTTTTACCGTAATCTTCACTGATTATATCAGGAAAGAGTGTACCTGAAAATTCTTTGTGAAGCCTTTGCATAAGCCTTGCCTCACAAAACGAATGCAGGTATAATTATTTATATGACTGAGTGCAGGGTAGATGGAGTTAGAAATGTTACAGATCAGTGAACGCCTGAAAACCGTTGCGTCCATGGTGCCCCCCTGCCATACGGCAGCAGATATCGGTACGGACCACGGCTATGTGCCGGCGTATCTGCTATTGACAGAACAGTGTAAATACGTGATTGCTTCGGACATTGCGGAGGGCCCCTGTGAGGCCGCAAGGGAAACCAGAGATAAATACGGACTGCAGCAGGTCATGGATGTCCGCACTGCGCCGGGGTTGCAGGGACTGAATGCCAACGAAGCGGAGGCCATTGTCATTGCCGGGATGGGCGGGGCAACCATTGCTGCGATTCTGGATGAAAGCCCGGATATCTGCAAAACGGTAAACGCTTTTATCCTGCAACCCATGAACGCGGCAGGGCTGTTGCGCCAGTGGTTGTGTGACCACGGTTATCGGATTGCGGAGGAGAGCCTCTGCAAGGAGAACGGTCATATTTATGTTATCATAAAAGCGCTGCATGCTGTTGAGAAGCAGACGCTTTCGTTGCCGGAACGGGAACTGGGGCCCTGCCTGATAAATGAAAAGCCGGCGCTTTGGCCGGAGTATTATCGGGAAAAAGTGACCCGCTACCGTTTTCTCTTACAACAGATGAGACGCAGCCCGGCAGCCATGGAAAGTGAAAAATATAAAACGCTGAAGGAACTGCTCGGCCAGCTGGAAAACCCGGAGCTGGATGCCGGGGATTCGTAATTGGAATTTGAAAGGGAAGCCATGTTTATTGCGATTAAGGATATTGTCAGGATACTGAACGAAATGGCCCCGCCCAGGCTTGCGGAAGAATGGGATAACGTAGGGCTGCAGGTGGGCCGGAATGAAAAAGAAGTAAAGGTCGTTCTGTGCGCGCTGGATTTTTCCGACGAGGTACTGGAACAGGCGGTGCAGCATCACGCGGATATTATCGTGACGCACCATCCGGCAATCTTCCGCGGCATTAAACAGCTCACCGACCGGGACTGGCGTACGGCGCTGTTGCTGGAAGCAGCCCGTCAGGATATTGCGGTGTACAGTGCCCACACCAACCTGGACAGCGCGGCTGGCGGGGTGAGCGATGTGCTGGCAAACCTGCTGGAACTGGAAAACGTGGAAGGGCTTGCGGATGCAGAAACACTGGAAGGCATTGGCCGGATCGGTGTATTAAGTGAAGCAATGGAGTTGGAAGCCTTTGCCGAAACCGTGAAGCGTGTGCTGAAACTGGAACATGTTACTGTTGTCCCGGCAGGGCGTCCGGTACACAAGATTGCCGTCTGCGGCGGCAGCGGCATGGATTTTCTGGATCATGCAGTCCGGGCCGGTGCGGATACGTACGTGACAGGCGATGTAAAATATCACGATGCGCAGGATGCCCGGGGAAAGGGCATCAACGTGATTGACGCGACCCACCAGGCAACGGAACTTCCTGTGGTGAACGAACTGGCTGACCGGCTGGCCCTGCGCCTGAGCCGGGACGGGTATACCGCGAAGGTGCTGGTAGCAAAAGAAACAAAGCTGCTGCAGACCCTTTAATCAGTGCCTGTTTAATCTGATTGAACCGTTCGCGGTAAGGGAATACAAAGATACATCTGCAAGAACCGGCTTTAACGTCCTGCGTAAGCCGTTAACTTTATAAAGGTAAAGAGGCGAGATCAATGATTGAGAATATAAAGGCAGGGGAACGGATCACCCAGGCGGTGCTGCTGCGCCTGCAAAAGGTAGGCAATTCTTCCAACGGCGGCGTGTTCGCCCGAGGAACGGTAGAAGATAACAGTGGCAAGATCCAGTTCATCGCGTTTGAACGGGATATCGTGAACCGGCTGCGCGATTTGGACGCGCCCAAAGCGTTCATGATCTCCGGCCCGGTGGATATTGTGAAATATTCTTCCACGCTGGCCCTGCAGGTGGTGATCCAGAAACTGGACAACATCATGCCGGAGGACGACATTTCCAACCTGGTGCCCACGGGCGGGTTTGACATGGAAGTGTACAAAAACAAACTGGATACGCTGGTCAACGGGGTGAAGACTCCCAGCCTGCGCACATTGCTGAAAAAGATCTTCAGCGGTAAGTTTTATGAGGAATTCTGCAAAAACCCGGCGGGGATGAAGATGCACCATGCGTATCTGGGCGGCCTGTTGCAGCACTCCGTGGATGTGACCGAACTGGCCCTTGCCATGGCGGACGTAATCGGAGGCACCGACAAAGACCTGATCGCGGCGGGGGCCTTGCTGCATGACATCGGCAAGGTGAAGGAGATTTCGTCCGGCCTGGGCTTTCCCTATACCACGGAAGGAAGATTGCTGGGACACATCACCATGTCGGTGCTGATGGTACGGGAAGCGGCTCTGGAATTAAAGATTCCCTCCACGGCACTGCAGCAGCTGGAGCATGTGATCCTGTCCCACCACGGGGACCAGGAAAAAGGATCGCCCATGGCCTGCGCCACCAAAGAAGCGTTCATCGTTCATTATGCGGATGAAGTGAACTCCATCATGAACCAGTTTGATGTGAAAGACAGCAAGTCGGCCTGGGAATATAACAACATGATGAAGCGTTACCTGATGCTGAAATAAAATAATGGCGAAACTTTGAAATCATTCAAACAGCCTTGACAAGCAAAATACCTTGTGCTACGATACTCACGTGAGTGTGAAAGGCAATCGCGGCGTCTATTTCGCAAGAAATTAAGACGGTGAGGAAAGTCCGAGCTCCATAGGGCGGAATGCCGGATAACGTCCGGCGAGGGAAACCTTAGGGATAGTGCCACAGAAAAGTGTACCGCCAGATTTATCTGGTAAGGGTGGAACGGTGCGGTAAGAGCGCACCAGCAAGTAAGTAATTACTTGGCTTGGTAAACCCCATTCGGAGTAAGACCAAATAGGGAAGGGATGAAGCGGCCCGCTGAACCTTCCGGGTTGTGTCGCTGTATCTTGCGAGTAATCGCAGGAATAGATAAATGATTGCCACCGCTTGTCGGAACAGAACTCGGCTTATTGAACACTCACCTCGCAAACAAAAGGGAAACTGCGCAGCCGCAGTTTCCCTTATTTTTTGTCTGTGGGGGTCTGATAATAATCCTGCGGACTGAAAGCCAAATAAAAAAGGCACACAACGTGTGCCTTTTAAACAAACTATCCAATTATGGTTCTCCTGCCTCACTGCGGCAGAATAAAAAATGCCTTATTTGATTTTAAATAACGCCGAACTGATGGGACGGTTCCGCATCTTAGCCTGCTCTTCCAGACGGCGTAGCTCCTCCCGGTTGGTTCGGGTACCACGGAAACCGGGCTGGTCCACTTCATCGATATGGATGCGGCCCCGTTTGTTTTCAAAGTCGTCGATGACCCACTTCAGGATCTGTTCAATTTCCTTATTCACAGAGCGCCCGTTTGTTTCTGCAATATATTTCATCTTTTCCATGATCAGCGGGTGGATGCGCAGCGTAAAACGATATTGTTCCATAGCGGACATAACAGATACCTCCTGATAAATCTGACATCAGTTCAATGTCATCTCTTAGTGATATTATAAACGAGAAACTATGTTTACGCAATAGAAAGAACAAAAAATCTGCCTGCTTTGTGAACTCTTTGAAAAAATGTGTGTGGGAATGGGATTCCTTTTGTTTTTGCGGTACAAAGTGTGGTACAATGGTACACGGATTTTTATTTATTTAATTTATAGAAGGAACTGATTAGTCAGAAACGATTATCCATGACAGGTAACGATTAAGCAGCGTTTCCTTAAAAATGAATTGTCAAGCAAGGAGCAAAGAACAGTGGAAACAGGAAAACAATACAGCGGATTCCGCGTCTGCAGAAGCGAATACATCAAAGAAGTGAATTCAACGGCGTACCTCATGGAACATGCGGTGAGCGGCGCGCGTCTGTTATATCTGGCCAACGAAGATGACAACAAGGTGTTCACCATCGGCTTCCGCACACCGCCCGCCGACGATACCGGTGTGGCCCACATCCTGGAACATTCCGTCCTGTGCGGATCCCGGAAGTATCATCTGAAGGAGCC
>DOSQ01000026.1:0-986 GCA_003512125.1 Acidaminococcaceae bacterium | reverse complement strand
TTTGTGGAACTGGTGAAAGGTTCACTCAATACGTTCCTGAACGCCATGACATACCCGGACAAGACCGTGTACCCGGTGGCCAGCCGCAACGACAAAGATTTCCATAACCTGATGGACGTGTACCTGGACGCAGTGTTCTATCCGCTGATTTATGAAAACAAATTTACCCTGAAGCAGGAAGGCTGGCATTACGAACTGGAGAATGCCGACGACCCGCTGCAGTACAACGGTGTTGTCTACAACGAAATGAAAGGCGCGTATTCCGCTCCGGATGCGTACCTGGAATATTATGGAAAGAAAATCCTGTTCCCGGATACGACCTACCGTTTTGAATCGGGCGGTCTGCCTTCCGCCATTCCGGAACTGACCCAGGAAGCGTTTACCCGTTTCCACAAGACATATTACAGCCCGGAGAATTCCTATATCTACCTGTATGGGGATATGGAAATTGAAAAAACGCTGGCCCATCTGGACAGCTATCTGAAAGACTTCCCGAAAACAGGAACGGTACATTCCGAAATTCCGCTGCAAAAGCCCCTGGCCAAAACGGCGGAGTTCGACGGAACCTACCCGGTGCCGGAAGGGTCTCCCACCGAAGGAATGACCTACCATGAAGTGCAGATCGTGGCGGGGGATATGCGGGACCAGAAGACCATCATGGCCCTGCGCCTGCTGGAAAACGTGCTGCTGGAATCGGAAGGGGCGCCGTTGCGCCGGGCCCTGCTGGATGCAGGCGTTGCCAAAGATATTTCCGGCAGTATGAGCGGCAGCATGTTGCAGAATATTTTCTCCGTCCGTGCCAGTGGCAGCGAACCGGGAAAGAAAGACGCCTTTGTGAAAGCGCTGTACCATAACCTGCAGAAAATTTCCATGGAAGGCATCGACAAGGAACTGCTGGAAGCCTCGCTGAACAGCGCGGAGTTCAAACTGCGGGAAGCGGATTTCGGAACCTATCCCAAAGGATTGATCTACGGTCTGTCCGTACT
>DOSQ01000040.1 GCA_003512125.1 Acidaminococcaceae bacterium | reverse complement strand
AATTGAATTAAAAGAAGGAGGAGAAACTCATGAGAAAAATTCTTGCTGTTGCAGGGTCCCTGATGCTGGCTGCGTCTGTGCTGATGGCGGGGTGCGGTGGCGGCGACAAAAAGGCTGCCGATGCCAACAAAGAATGGAAACCCACAAAGGATGTTAAGGTCATCATTGCCTATAAGGCGGGTTCGGGCACTGATACAGGCGCCCGTCTGCTGCTGAACAATGCCAAGCCGTATGTAGGTCAGACCATGGTTATTGAAAACAAACCGGGTGCTGACGGAAAAATTGGCTGGACCGAACTGACCAAGGCGAAACCGGACGGATATACCATCGGTTTCATCAACCTCCCGACCTATACTACGCTGGCTATCCAGCCGAACGCTCCTTTTAATGATAAAAGCATCGTTCCCATCTGCAACCATCTGACAGAGACCGGCGTTGTTGTAGTTAAGAAAGATGCAAAATGGAAGACCCTGAAAGAACTGGTCGCTGACGCACAGGCGAAACCCGGCGAACTAAAAGCTTCTACTAACGGCGTAAAGGCTTCTAACCATACGGCTGCCCAATTGCTGGCGCAGTCCGCAAAATTCCAGTACAAGGCGGTTCCTTACGGCGGCACGGCTGACCAGCTGCTGGCTCTGCGCCAGGGCGAAGTTGATTTCTCCTGTGCCAAGGTTGCCGATATTGCCAAGCTGATCAACGGCGACAAAGCAGAACTGCGCGTATTAGGTCTGTTTGCTGAAAAACGCGATCCTGCTCTGAAAGATGTTCCGACCCTGGGCGAACTGGGTTATTATAACAAGTGGTACGGCTCTGCCCGTGCTCTGGTAGCTCCGAAGGGAACCCCGGAAAACATCATTAAATTCTATGAAACCGCTATGAAAAAGACCATGGATGATCCTAAGGTTAAAGAAGCGCATCAGAAAGCCGGCATGGCTACCGATTACAAAGACAGTAAGGCATTGGGCACTCTGATTGCGGAACAGATGGATTTCTGCAAGAACGTAGTAAGCAAATTATATGACAAATAATCGGATTCAGGCAAACTGAAAAGATGTCCGTTACGGATGCTTTTCTTCTGCCGGATGTGTAATTGTAAAATTGAAGCCGGCTGAGGCGGCTGCCTGTTGGACGGCTGCTTCAGGCCGGTTTTATTCATTGCCGTTTATTCTTTTGATCGCGAGGTTGCTTTTTATGAAAAGAACCGATATTTATATTTGCGTCTTCATGTATCTGTTCTGCGCATTTTTCCAGCACGAGACGCAGAAATTCCCGGAAGGCGCCCGCCACTATCCACATTTTGTCATCGGACTGCTGTTTTTGCTTACGACCATCCGGCTGTACGACATGGTAAAGCAGTATATGAAAGACAGGCATGTTGTCAATGATGTGTCGGAAACGTTTAAAGGTTTCCTGCCTAAACAGTTTTGGACCATGTTTGCGGCATTTCTCGGCTTTTTTGTGCTGATGTATTTCTTCGGATTCTATCTGGCGTCTCTGGTTTATATCCTGTTTTGCCTGCACTATTTCCGAATCCCTAAGAAATATGTGGCCATGGTGCTGATTGTTATGCTGGCCCTGACCTATTTCACCTTTGGCTGGTTCCTGAACGTGCCACTGCCCAAAGGCGAGATATTGGGCGAGTTCTTGTAAGACGGGAGGCTGTTACGAATGGATGCAAATACATTAGGATTGATGGCCGCCGGTTTTTTACATGTGTTTTCCCCCATGAATATGGGAATGATGATTCTCGGTGTAACCATCGGTATCGTGGTGGGCTGTATGCCGGGTCTGTCGGCGGCTATGGGTGTGGCACTGCTTCTGCCCCTGACCTTCGGCATGAAACCGGAAACAGGCCTGATCATGTTAGGTGCTATTTATTGCGGCGCAATTTTTGGCGGATCCATCTCCGCTATCCTGATTCACACGCCAGGCACGCCGGCTTCGGCAGCTACGGCGATTGACGGTTATCAGCTGACCCTGAAGGGCAAAGCGGGTAAAGCATTGGGTACTGCCTGTACGGCCTCTTTCTTCGGCGGTCTGTTCAGCTGTATTTCCCTGTATTTCTTTGCACCGGCCCTGGCCCAGCTGGCCATGAAATTCGGCAGCCCGGAATATTTCTGGTTGGCCTTATTCGGGCTTACTATTATTGCGGGTGTTACTTCCGGATCTATGGTCAAAGGCCTGATGTCCGGCGCCTTTGGTCTGGTGCTGTCTACCATCGGCATGGATCCCATGGAAGGTGTAGAGAGGTATATGTTCGGTATCGACGCCCTGTATAACGGTATCAACGTAACCTGCGCCATGATCGGTCTGTTCTCCATGTCACAGGTGTTTATTCTGATTGAAAAGGCAATCAAGGAACGGGGCAACGTCGTTGATTTTGAAGACTCTGTTTTCCTGAAAGCGAAAGAGCTTGTCCAGATCTTCCCCCACGTGATCCGTTCCTGGCTTATCGGTAACATCATCGGTATCCTGCCCGGTGCCGGCGCTTCCATTGCCTGCTTTTTGGGCTACGATACCGCCAAGAAATTCTCCAAACGAAAAGACGAGTTTGGCAAGGGTTCCATTGAGGGCGTAGCGGCATCTGAAGCAGCCAATAACGCGGTTACCGGTGGTTCTCTTATTCCTACGCTGACCCTGGGCATCCCCGGTGAATCCGTAACAGCCGTATTGATGGGCGGTCTGATCATTCAGGGCCTGCAGCCCGGTCCTGAGCTGTTCACCAAATATGCGGAGATGACCTATACTTTCTTTGCAGGCTTCGTTATCACGCAGTTCTTCATGCTGCTGATCGGCCTGGGCGGCTGCCGTCTGTTCGCGCATATTGCCCGCCTGTCCGACGCCATCCTGATTCCCTGCGTGTTTGTGCTGTGCGTGGTAGGTTCCTTTGCCATCAACAACAGTTTCGTGGAAGTGGGGATCATGTTCCTGTTCGGCTTTTTCGGTTATCTGATGCGAAAGCTGGATCTGAATACAGCGGCAGTTGTTTTGGCGCTGATTTTAGGGCCTATCGGGGAACGGGGCCTGCGCCGCAGCCTGACCCTGTCCAATAACGATATCAGTATTCTGTTCAGCACCCCCATCTGCTGGATACTGATCGCCCTGTGTATCCTGTCTTCTTTCTCGCCGCTTCTCATGAAGGTTTTGAAAAAGCGGGAAAAGGCTGGCGAAGCTAAGTAAGGAACTGGTGACAGTGCTGTTACCGTTAATACGAAACTGCGTTGCATTAGTTTTTGAAACCGGTTTTATCGAAAGCAAAATAATACAAGACACAAAAACATATAAAAACGAGGGCAACGGTTTCTTTGAAACCAGCAACCCTCGTTACTTTTTTATCTTAGTATATTATGTTTAAGAACACTTTCTCTTTGCACCAGATCTGTTAATCCCATTCCAACGTGTCGCCAGGGTCAACAAGAACGACCTGTGTGCCGGGAACGTTCTGTTCCACATCTGCCTTATAGGCTTCAGGATCCTGAGCGATGACGGGCCAGGTGTTGTAGTGGATGGGGATGACTACCGGAGCTTTTAAGAAGGCCGCTGCTTTGGCTGCATCGTGGGGATCCATGGTGAAATTGCCACCGATAGGAAGCAAAGCATATTTGAAGGGATCCAGCTCCTGTAAGAACTGCATATCGCCAAACAGGGAAGTATCGCCGGCAAAATAGAATTTCGTTCCATGAAAATCAATGATGAACCCGCAGGCGTGACCACCGGCAATGCCGCTGCCGTGGAAGGCAGGGGTGATTCGTACCTTGCCAAAGGGGAATTTGTACGTGCCACCAATGTGCATGGCATGTGCCTTACATCCGTTTTCCGAAGCCTGACCGGCGATTTCCGCTGTAGTAATGATCAGGGCATCGCACTGTTTGGCCAGTTCATAGGCACAGCCCAGATGATCGCCGTGGGCATGGGAAATGAAGATATAGTTTACCTTCAGGTCTTCCATAGAGACGTGGATGGGGTTGCCGTCCAAAAACGGATCGCAGATCAGCGTCTCGCCGCCAGCGGTAACGGTAAAGCAGGCGTGGTGGATAAATTTGAATTCTGCAGACATGGTGATTCCTCCTTTAATTATTTTAATGACATCATAAAAACATGGTTTTATATTACTATTATATCATAATATAAGTCTTCCTGTCAGATATCCGGGAAACATTTCAAAACAGCATTTTGAAATGGGTTTAGGGTTTACAGATAAACAGAGTTTGTCATATAATTATATATTAATAAACATAAGCGGGAAATAAGAAAAAACTGAAAATAGGGGAGAACAAATCTATGGATACTATGAAGAAGATTGCCTGCACCGTGGTGGTTGCACTGTTTCTGTTTCCGGCCCCGGGGCAGACAGCCAGAGTATCCTCTGCCGGCCGGGAGTCCAAACCGGTCGTAATAAGTATGGGGGACCGTCCAGGGGCGATCGTTCCTGGCGTAAAACAGGATAAGAAAGCGGACGATAAAAATAAAAGTAAAAAGGAAAAAGACAACGAAAGAAAAACAAAAAATAATGTTGATGTACAGACAACTCCGGTAAACAAATCTGCTGTAAAGACTGGCGCTAAAACAGAGAAGACGGCAACGGCCAAACGCAACCTGAATGCGATTTATATTTTGCCGAAAGGTTACAAGGACATTACCATCAAAGGAAAGGCTCAGGCTACCAAAAAACAGGCGGCCCAGCTGATTGCAGCGAATAATGGGAATCTTCCTATCGGTTGCAGCATCGGCGAAATTATAGATCTGTACTGGGAAGAAGCAGAACGGGAAGGAATCCGTCCTGATATGGCCCTGTCTCAGGCACTGTTGGAAACAGGTTATTTCAATTTTGGCGGCAGTGTGGAACCCTGGCAGCACAATTACTGCGGGTTGGGAACCATCGGTGGCGGTGTGCAGGGGGCTGCATTCAAAACGCCCCAGGAGGGCGTTAGGGCCCATATCCAGCACCTGTTGGCCTATTCAGATTACAATCTGCCTAAGACCAAACTGATTGATCCACGGTATGACAAGGCCCATAATCTGCGTCTGGAGAAGGGACTTATTACAAAATGGTCGGGCCTGAACTGGACCTGGGCCATGGGTGGTGAATATGCGGAGAAGATTGTTAACACCCACCAGCTGATGTTGCGTTGTCCGGATAAAGAGCCGGAAGGCATGTGGACTGATCATAAAAAGCAACAGAAAGAACTGGAAAAGCTGTACGAGAAAAGAATCAAAGAGCGGAATAAACTGGAAAAGTATAAATATGAAAAACACAAAAAATAGAGAGGCCTGAATATGCATATCGTATTATACCAGCCGGAAATCCCGGCCAATACCGGCAATGTGGTGCGCCTGTGTGCCGTTACCGGCTGTCACCTGCACCTGGTTCGTCCTCTGGGTTTTTCAACGGACGACCGTCAGCTGAAACGGGCAGGGCTGGATTATTGGCATTTGCTGGATATAGATTACTGGGATGATATTCGCGATTTATTTGAAACCTACAAAGAAAATCCGAAATATTTTCTGACGAGCAAGGCGGCTAAAGGGTATACCGAAGTTCATTATGATACAGACAGTCTGCTGGTCTTCGGAAGGGAAACTTCCGGGTTGCCGGATTGGATCCACGAAGAATTTCCGGAACAGTGTTTGCGTATTCCTATGATACCGGATCCGAAAGCCCGGTGCCTGAACCTGTCCAATGCTGTGGCGGTGGTAGCCTATGAAGCCTTCCGCCAGCAACCGGATTTTGGCGGATTAAGCCTGACGCCTACCTTTCATTCCGGAAAACTGAATTCACAGTATGAATAACAGAACTGCAAGGATGCCTGAAAACGTAGTTAAAGTGAAATTGCAAGGCGATTGCTTGCCTGTAAAGGAGGGAACCATGATCGTTCTGAAAAAATTTGAATTTGACGCAGCCCATTACCTTCCCAGCTACAATGGGAAATGTGAGCGCCTGCACGGGCACACTTATAAACTGGTGGTAAAGGTTGACGGGGTCCCTGATATGGAAGGCATGGTGCTGGATTTCTCCCTGTTGAAAAAAATCGTGCAGACAAAGGTGCTGCGAAAACTGGACCACAGGTTGTTAAATGACGTAATTCCCAATCCAAGCGCGGAAAACATTGCAATCTGGGTGTGGGATCAGCTGGCGAAACCCTTGTATGCGGAAAACCGCCGGCTGTTTGAAGTGGAAGTCTGGGAGACCCGGACCAGCGGCTGCATTTACCGGGGTGAGTTCTATGAAGGTGAATTATGCTGAATGAGTCTTTGGAACAGAAAAAACGGATATTGAAGGATGTACAGTCGGAACAGGACAGCCGCAATATCCCGCTGAAACATGTGGGTATCAGCGATTTGCGATGGCCTCTTGTGCTGCGTGACCGGCAGAAAGGGGAACAGCATACAGTAGCTGTTGTGTCTGTAGCAGTGGATCTGCCCAAGGATCTGCGGGGTACACATATGAGCCGCTTTGTACAGTGCCTGCAGAAACTGGACGTTGTCAATCTGTCGGCGCTGGAAGAAGTGCTGGACGATCTGAAAGAAAGTCTGCTGGCAGACCGGGCCTTTCTGAAATTGGAATTTCCCTATTTTATCCAAAAAGAAGCACCGGTGAGCGGGCTCTCTTCTGTTATGGACCTGAACTGTGTCTATACCGTGGAAAAAGGCGAAAGGTTTATGCAGAAGGTGGAAGTACAGGTGCCCATTCAGACTTTATGTCCCTGCTCAAAGGAAATCAGTTCTTACGGAGCTCATAACCAAAGGGCCACGGCGTCGCTGGAAGTGAAAGCCAGGGAATTTGTCTGGATTGAAGAACTGGCGGACATTGCCGATGTGGGAGCCAGCGCCCCGGTATACGGCTTGCTGAAACGCCCCGACGAAAAGTTTGTGACGGAAGAAGCGTATGATAATCCGCGCTTTGTGGAGGATGCAGTGCGGGAGATTGCTTTGCGGCTGGAAGAGGATTCACGTATTATCTGGTACCGCGTCACGGTAAAAAGCTATGAAAGCATCCATAACCATAATGCGTTTGCCTGTGTGGAAAAAGGGTGGAATGAATGCTGTACGAAGTAAATCAGGATGCACTGCGTTATGAGATGGA
>DOSQ01000088.1 GCA_003512125.1 Acidaminococcaceae bacterium | reverse complement strand
TGGGCGGCCCGCAAAATCCTGGCAAGGACCGGGGAAACCTTCCCGGAATTCCCCCCGGTGGACGAATGGTCCTTTCCCCCGGTTGTGGCGCTTGTCTATGTGGCGGCCCTGTTTGGTATCCAGTTTTTTATCAATGACCGGGCCCATATCGGTTATTCTCTCTGCGCCAACGTGTGGGCCATCTGCAGCATGCTGCTGATGGTACAGGGACTGGTGTTTATCTACTGGTATCTTAAAACCCATAAAAAACCGCTGTGGTGGATGCGCATCATTATCCCCGTTTCCATGTTTATTTCCCTGTTCGGGCTGATTGTTACCTATATCGGCGGGTATGATATTTTATTTGACGCCCGTAAGCTCCGGGCCGGAAAGAATGCGGCGGAACGGGAGCAGAAAAAGAAGTGAGGAACACGGACCGGTGTATGCGTGCAGGTGTACCGGCCAATGCGCCGGCTGTTCCGTAAGAATGAAAGCAAGTAAGTTGAGGTGATACGAATGTTTGGAAGCAGGAGCCAGTTTTCCAATTGGAAAGAAGTCTGTGTTTACGTGCTGCTCATTGCCCTGCTGATCGCCGGAATCTGTATGCTGCAGCCCCTTTTTATTCCGGTTGGTGTGCTGCTGCTCATTGTGGTGGTGTGGTTTGCCCGCCGGGCTTATACCAAAAAGAAACAGATGCTGTCCGACTATCTGGACGACGTGATCCGCAACATTGAGCGTTCGGTGCATTATTCCACCAAAAACCTGGATGTGGGGATCGCGGTGTTTTCCAGTGACGGGAGGCTGCAGTGGAAGAATGAAAAATTCCAGGAATGGACCGGTCTGAAGACGCTGGAGAAGAAGAAACCGGAAGAAGTGATGCCCCTGCCGGAAAACGCGTTTGAAACCATGTGTGTGAAAGATGACAGCAAGGTCATCAAGATGCGGGGCCGGTATTATGAGATGCGCTATTTCAGCGTGCAGAACCAGGCTAAGAATACAGAAAGCAAAGAACCGGCAGCCAACACCCTGATGGTGTACCTGACAGATATTACCGAATGGGAAAAGCTGAAGCAGCGTTTTGCGGAAGAGCGTATGTGTCTGGCATATGTCCGCTTTGACAATTATGAAGATGTGATGAAGGGCCTCAGCGAAAGCGCCAGGTCCAACCTGAACGGCGAGATCGGCGAGATACTGAATAAATGGGTGGAATCCCTGCAGGGGTTTGTGGTGCGTGCTAACAAGGAAAACCTGGTGGTAGGCTTCAATTATAAAAACCTGCAGAAGGCCATGGAAGATAAATTTTCCATTCTGGATAAGGTACGGGAAGTCCGACAGGAAAATAAGCTGGCGCCTACCATCAGCATCGGTATTTCCAAGGATGGGGACACCCTGCAGGAGATCAGCATGCATGCTTCCAAGGCGCTGGATCTGGCGCTGGGCCGCGGCGGCGACCAGGTGGTTGTGGAATGTGACAAACAGATGAATTACTTTGGCGGTACGAATGCGGTCAGCGCCAAAAGTACCCGGGTCCGGGCCCGGATCGTGGCACATAATATACGGGAGCAGATGGAAGAAGCAGACAAAGTGTTTGTCATGGGCCATGCCAACGAAGATTACGATGCCATCGGCAGCGCCATCGGGGTGGCAAAGATGTCCCTGTCCCTGAGAAAACCGACATTTATTGTGGTCAGCAACCGGAGCACTTCGCTGCAGAAGCTGAAAAACTATGTGTTCAACAGCGAACTGGCCATTGCGGAAGAAGATAAGGTCTATGAAGGAATCTTCGTGCACGAAGAAGATATCCTGAAGGAGATTACGCCGAAGAGCCTGCTGATGCTGGTGGATCATCACAGGGCCGTGTTAAGCGCCAGCCAGAAGGTGCTGGAGGCGATTCCCACGAAGCGGATCATCATCGACCATCACCGGAGAGCCGAGGATATCATCAAAAATACGATCCTGAAATATATGGAGCCTTCCTCTTCATCCGCCAGTGAACTGGTGACGGAGCTGACAGGATACTTTAACGATAAACTGGAATTCACAAAAGGCGAAGCGACGGCCCTGTACAGCGGGCTGGTCGTGGATACCAAAAACTTTAACGTGCAGACCGGCGCCCGGACCTTTGAAGCGGCAGCCCTGCTGCGGACTTCCGGCGCGGATCCCATACTGGTCCGGCAGCTGTTTAAGGACGATCTGGATTCGTTCCGGGACCGGTACCGTATTATTGCGGAAGCAGAGACACCGCTGCCGCATCTGGCAATTTCCATCAATCGCGGTGTAGAGAATACAAGCGACACTTCAATCCTGGCTGCCCAGGCGGCCGATGCGCTGATCAACGTAACCGATGTATCCGTAGGCGTGGTGATTTCCGCCTGTACGGACGGCAACGTGAATGTCAGCGCCCGCAGCGACGGCAGCGTCAATGTACAGGTCATTATGGAAGAACTGGGCGGCGGCGGCCATCAGACGGTGGCCGGCGTGCAGCTGCAGAACGCCGATGCGGATGAAGTGAAGCGGCAGATTATTGAATTGACGAAAAAACAGCTTGACGAAGCAGCAGAGAAAGAGAAGGAGAAAGAGAAAAATGAAAGTAATCTTGTTGAGTGATGTAAAAAAACTGGGGAAAAAAGGCGATATTGTGGAAACGGCGGAAGGCTATGGCCGCAATTACCTGATCCCCCGCAAACTGGCAAAAGAAGCGACCGCGGTCAATATGAACCAGGCCATGCAGGATAAAAAGGTAGCAGAGCACAGGGCCGCCCAGCGCAAGGACGAAGCAGTGGTACTGGCCGCGCAGGTGGAAAAGGTTACCGTGAAACTGAAACTGAAAGTTGGCGCAAACGGCAAACTGTTCGGCGCCATTACGTCCAAAGATGTGGCGGAAGCGTTGATCAAACAGACCGGGCTGGAGGTCGACCGCCGCAAGATCGAGCTGAATGAGACGGTAAAAACGCCGGGTACCTATACGGCAGTGGCCAAACTGCATCCGGATATTTCCGCCAGATTCAATGTAATCGTGGAAGCTGACGCGGACTGATGTGACTGCGATCCGTTCAGTTTCCAATGCAGCAATGATTCCAAGGGACAGTGTCCGGTTAGATACATAGCAGAGGGTTAGAATGCAGGACAGGGTACCTCCGCAAAACATAGAAGCGGAACAATCCGTAATCGGGGCGATGCTCATTGACAAGAATGCGGTGAGCGTAGTAACGGAAAAGCTGATGCCGGAAGATTTCTACCGGCAGGCGCATCAGGTCATATACAGCGCCATGCTGACGCTTCATTCCAGGAATGAGCCGATTGACATGGTCACGCTGATCGATGAGCTGAAAAAAATGAATAAGCTGGATGACGTGGGCGGCGTTTCCTATGTCACCCTGCTGGCCAATGCGGTGCCTACGGCTGCCAATGCCAAATACCATGCCCAGATCGTGGAAGAAAAATCGCTCCTGCGGCAGCTGGTGGAAGGCGGTACGGCTATTGCAGCCATGGGCTACGACGGTTCGGAAGATGTACGGGACATCATGGACCAGGCGGAAAAAACCATCCTCCGTATTTCCAACCGGAAGGGGGGGACAGACTTTGCCCCCATCTCGGAAGTGCTGACCGATACGATCAACCATATCCAGACAGTGCTGGAAAGCAAGCAGTCCATTACCGGTGTGGCTACGGGGTTTGTGGATCTGGATAAACTGACTGCCGGTCTGCATCCTTCCGATTTCATTATCCTGGCCGCCCGCCCGTCCATGGGCAAAACGGCCCTGGCCCTGAATATTGCCCAGAATGTGGCGATCCGGGGATCCCGGGAAGGGGAACCGAAAAAACGGGTAGCTTTCTTCAGTCTGGAAATGAGCCGGGAACAGCTGGTGCAGCGTATGCTGTGCTCCGAAGCCGATGTGAATGCCCAGCGGCTTCGTGCGGGTGGAAATGACAGAGATACAGACAATGCGGATCTGTGGAACAAGCTGTGGGTCGCATCGGACCTGCTGGCCGGCGCCGAGATCTTTATTGATGACACACCGGGCATTACGATCATGGAGATGCGTTCCAAAGCGCGGCGACTGCAGGCGGATGGCGGACTGGACCTGATCGTCATTGATTACCTCCAGCTGATGCAAGGTTCTGTGGGGCGCAATACTTCGGATAACCGTCAGCAGGAAGTTTCGGAGATTTCCCGCGGGTTGAAAGCGCTGGCCCGTGAACTGAACGTGCCGGTTCTGGCTCTTTCCCAGTTAAGCCGGAGCGTGGAAGCGCGGCAGGTGAAAAAGCCCATGTTGTCTGACCTGCGTGAGTCCGGTTCTTTGGAACAGGATGCGGATATCGTCATGTTCCTGTACCGGGACGATTATTATAAAGGCGCGGACGAGGCCCCGACCCATGTTACGGAACTGATCGTTGCCAAGCACCGCAACGGTCCGGTGGGACGGGTCAACCTGTTCTTCCGGAATGAGTGCACAAAGTTCCTCAGCCTGTCAAAACGGGAAGAAGACGACAGAAGGTAATGTGGCGGCGTTATCTGCGCCATGCGGTGTGCCGGCGGCAAAAATGACCGTCATCATGCCGGACAGATAAAACAGTGATTGATGTAAGGCAATATAATTTTTTTTGCAGCTGCGGAAGCAGAAGGGAGAAAAACATGATTCCAAGGTACACACGTCCGGAAATGGAGAAGATCTGGAACGAGCGGAATGAATGGCAGACGATGCTGGATGTGGAGATCGCTGCCTGCGAAGCCAACGCGGAGCTGGGGCGCATTCCCAAAGAAGCGGTGGAGGTCATTAAGGCCAAAGCGGATTTTGATGTAGACCGCATCCATGAAATCGATAAGGAGATCAACCACGACATCATCGCGTTTCTGTCTGCCGTGGCGGAATATGTGGGCGACGAAGCAAAATACATCCACATGGGCCTCACCTCCACGGACGTGAAGGACACGGGCCTGAACGTGCAGGTGAAACAGGCTTCGGACGTGATCCTGAAGGATCTGGAAAAGCTGGCGGAAGTACTGAAACGCCGCGCCGTGGAATTTAAACATGTACCTACCATCGGACGCACCCACGGCGTCCATGCGGAACCTACCACCTTCGGCCTGAAGCTGCTGCTGTGGTACAGCGAGACCCTGCGGAACATCGAGCGCATGAAACGGGCCGCGGAAAACATGTGCGTGGGCAAACTGTCCGGCGCGGTGGGGACCTATGCGGATATCGATCCTTATGTGGAAGAATATGTCTGCAAAAAGCTGGGACTGAAAGTGGAATCTGTTGCCACCCAGGTGGTGCAGCGGGATCATCACGCGGAATATATCTCCACGTTAGGCGTCATTGCCGGAACGTTGTCCCAGATGGCGCTGGAAGTCCGTCATTTACAGCGGACGGAAGTGCGGGAAGCGGAAGAATATTTCAGCCCGAAACAGAAAGGCTCCTCCGCCATGCCCCACAAACGGAACCCGGTGCGCAGCGAGCGGATCTGCGGCATGGCCCGGTTAGTGCAGGGCTATGTGCTGCCTGCGTTTGAAAATATCCCCCTGTGGCACGAGCGGGACATTTCCCATTCCTCTGTGGAACGGGTGATGCTGCCGGACGCTACCACGGCGCTGGATTATATTTTAAATGAAACCATCAACCTGATCGACCGGCTGCTGGTGTATCCGGACAAGATGCTGGAAGACCTGAACATGACCGGCGGCCTGATCTACAGCCCCCGGGTTCTGCTGGCGCTGGTCAGCAAAGGCGCGTTCCGGGATACGGCGTACCGCTGGGTACAGCGCAACGCCATGAAACGCTGGCTGCAGGGCGAAGATTTCTATGAGAACCTCTGCAAGGACGAGGATGTGCGCAAGT
>DOSQ01000064.1 GCA_003512125.1 Acidaminococcaceae bacterium | reverse complement strand
ATCGGCGATGATGTTAATGGTATTGTAAACAGTATAGAGCAGACTTATCCCATTCTTGTTTTGGATGCCGGAGGATTGACAGGTCTTTTTGAAGAAGGGTACCAGACTGCAATGATTGAAATTTTGAAGAAACTGCATCTGGAAAAATCGTCGTCAGTCATCCCAGGCAGAGTAAATCTGCTGGGTTATTGCAACTATTACCCCAATAGTAACGGAGATTTACGAGAATTAAAACGACTGCTACGGATGGCTGGGTTTGAGGTTGGAGTCTGCCCCGGAGAAAGCGGGCAGGATATTCAGGAGTTAAAGAATTTGCCGACTGCTTCTCTGAATATCGTACTGTCTTCAGAACTGGGACTGGGTATGGCAAAATATCTGAAAGACATTATCGGGCAGGAATATGTAGTACTTCCGGTTCCTTATGGAATTGAACAAACGATGGAATGGATACGAAATATCAGCAAAACTCTTTCTGTAACTCCCAACATGGCTGAACTGGAAAAGGATGCGCAAATTATGCTGGAAAATGTTACAGAACAGGTTGACATGCTGAAGCGAACTGTTTCGAACCTGACCTATAGACGAGCAATCCTTGCGTTGCCATACAGTCAGGCAAAATCATTGGCGAAAGCGTTGCAGAACGAAATCTTAGAAGTGGAAAAAATCAAATTTGAACTGCAGGGAAATTTTGGCGTTGATGAAAGTTTTGATAACGACGAGACTGTCGAAGAAAAACCATGGTTATCCTCTGATTATCAACTGTTGTTCGGAAGTGCGGCAGACAGGGCCAGAATACAAGAGTTTGCGCGTACGATTTATATTAATATGCATAAAAAGGATAGCAGGATTCAACGAAAACTTATGACTTTTGCCGGCATTGAAGGCTGGGGGATGTTGATCCAGAACATTATTGACCAGACGCTGACGCTTCATCACTTGAAAGAAGGGGAATATAGGAATGATTAAAATTGCATTTTACGGCAAAGGCGGTATCGGTAAATCTACAACTGCATCGAATGTCTCCGCTGCTCTGAGCGAAACTGGGTTGAAAGTGTGCCAGATTGGCTGCGATCCTAAAAATGATTCGACTCGTCTGGTGTTAGGTCGTATTTGCAAGGAAACCGTTTTGGATGCGGTTCGTAAGTCTGATGATGGAACGGTTACTCTGGATGAAATTGTACATTACGGATATAACAACATAAAGTGTATTGAAGCAGGCGGCCCTGAACCAGGAGTGGGTTGCGCAGGCAGAGGTATCATTGTTGCCCTTGAACGCCTTAATGCATTGCATGCCAATGACGGCGATGAACTAATTCTCTATGATGTGCTGGGAGATGTAGTTTGCGGAGGATTTGCCGTTCCAATCCGGGAAGGATATGCAGATGTAATTTACATTGTAACTTCCGGCGAGTTGATGTCTTTGTATGCGGCAAATAATATCGCAAAAGGAATAAAAAAATTTGCCCAGCGGGGTAAAGTTAGATTAGGCGGCCTGATAGGTAACAGCCGGAATACACCACGGGAAAAAGAACTGTTGGAAGCTTTTGCAAAGAAACTGAATACAAAGCTGGTTGCATTTATCCCCAGGGATCAGGTTGTGCAGAAAGCAGAGGTGCAACGCAAGACGGTTATCCAGTATGCGCCGGATTCTCATCAGGCGCAGGTGTATCGCGACCTTGCAAAAACGATTCTTACCAATTCTGAACTTACGGTTCCCACAACGATGACCTTTGAAGAGTTGGAACAATTTATGGAAGTGATGGGGGCAGAAATTAGCTAAACTTGAAGACAATAGTTTGTGTTATAAGTTCCGGCTTCAGTTTAATATCAAGCAAACGAAAAGGATACAACAGTTTTATTTTTGGTAAGTAACTTTCATAATTACCCGGCTTAGTTCCTTTTCTCCTGACATGACCATCCAGTAATTTGTAAGGGGAAAGCAAAAGATATTTATTGAAGAAGATGATCTTATTTTTGGCTGCAAAAAAAAGCTGCTTCAGGCATTACGGGAAGCAGACGCAGATGAGACGGAGAAACTTCAGTGTTTTGCTGTAAATTGTGGGCCAATCCTGGTTGGAGACGATATCAAAGGAATCAGCAGTTTTTAAACGTAACCAGAAAACGAGCGTCAGACATACCATTTGCAGGAAAAAAAGAATACTGATATAATGGATAAAAATCAATATCCTGCAAGAAGGAGGGTTTGCTGTGATCAGAAAACTTCCGATAGGCGTACAAAGCTTTGAAAGTTTACGTAAAGACGGTTTCTTATATGTGGATAAAACAAAATATATTTATGATTTGGTTCATACCAGTAAGCAGTATTTCCTGAGCCGTCCCAGACGGTTTGGGAAGAGCCTGTTTCTTTCGATGCTCAAAGCATACTGGGAAGGAAAAAAGGAACTGTTTGAAGGACTGAAAATCACCGATCTGGAAGCGGATGTTCCGGATGCATGGCAGGCCTATCCTGTATTCTATTTTGATTTTAACGGAAAAAATTATCAGGTTGATGATGCGCTGGAATCGGTACTGGATCAGCATCTGCGCGGCTGGGAGGCTATTTATGGAGGCGACGGTCAACGCTCGCTTGAAGAACGTTTCCAGAACCTGTTGAAATCTGCGGTTGCTATGACAGGAAGACGTTGCGTCGTTTTAGTGGATGAATATGATAAGTCGCTGCTGGAAACCATGCAGAACCAAAAACTGGCGGAACATAATAAGGCCGTATTCAAAGGCTTTTTCAGTACATTAAAAAGCTACGACGAATATCTGCAATTTGTTTTTATTACAGGTGTAACCAAATTCAGCAAGATCAGTATCTTCAGCGACTTGAACCAGTTGAATGACATTACGATGAATGAAGACTTTGCTGACATATGCGGCATCACAGAAAAAGAAATGAAGAGATGCTTTATGCCGGAAATTGAAATGCTGGCTAAAAAGCAGAAGCTGTCAGTGGAAGAATGCCTGCAAACGCTGAAGGATAAATATGACGGGTATCACTTTCATTATGAAAGCGAAGGAGTGTACAATCCTTTCAGCCTGTTAAAGGCCTTCTTTGAGAAAAATTTTGGCTCTTACTGGTTCGAAACCGGCACGCCGACGTTTCTTGTGAAGAAAATAAATAGCAGCAGCTTTGACGTTCAAAGGTTTACAAATGAAAAGCTTTATTCCAATGAAAAATCTCTGTCGGACTATCGTATTGATAATCCCGACCTGGTTCCGCTGCTGTACCAGACGGGGTATTTGACTATTGTTGGTTACGATGCGCGAAAGCAACGTTTTACCATGGGATTTCCCAATGATGAAGTTAAGTATGGATTTTTGGAAAGTCTGTTGCCGGTTTATACGCCAGAGGTTGCGGCGAACAGCGGAAAGGATATTTATACTCTGGATGATTGTATTGAAGCAGGCGATACTGACGGTGTAAAAGATATCTTGACCGCATTGTTTGCCAGCATTCCTTATACTACTGAAAACAATCCTTTTGAGCATTATTTCCAGACAGTCATTTATCTGGTTTTTACCTTATTAGGAAAACTGACAAAGTGCGAAGTTCATTCCAGTCAGGGTCGTGCAGACTGTATTTTGGAATCGGAAGATTACGTGTATATTTTTGAATTTAAATTGGATAAAAGCGCGAAAGAAGCATTAGAGCAGATTGAAGAAAAAGGGTATGCGCTGCCATATGCGGCTGATGAACGAAAAGTGATCAGGATTGGCGTAAGTTTTGATTCTAAAATTCGAAATATTTCAGATTGGAAAGTGCTGACAGAGTAATATTATACTGAAAAGAAAAAATTACTGAGCAGCCATCGGTAACGGTTAAGTTTTTGTTGAATGCCGTCAAAAAGTATAAGGCCACTCTGTTTTTGGTAAAGAAGCCGTGTTACTGTTCGACTGGGATCCGGAAACGAGGAAGGTTG
>DOSQ01000148.1 GCA_003512125.1 Acidaminococcaceae bacterium | reverse complement strand
GATAAGATCCAGGATATCCGGGCGTCAAGACGGGAACAGCGGAATTCGGATAAGGCAGCTGAAGAAAGAAATGAAACGGTTCCCGGAAAACCGGCGCGGCCGTTCTTCAGCACTTCCGATCCGAATGGCAGGAAAGCAAGTCCGCTGGATGTCTATAATAAGGATGAATTTGCCGATTACAATGAAGATGTCCGTAAGCCGTCAGCATTCAAAAAGATACTGAATTTTGGACAGAAGGCTCTGGACAAAGATAAGGGATCCGGTGAAACGGCTTCGGATTACCCGTGGCCGGATGAAACAAAGTCGGACCGGTATGTCCCGGTAGAACGTATGGCAAATCATGATAAACCGGAAAAAGAAAAGCCGTCCCTGGTTCAGACGTATCCCGAAAAGCAGGAAACTGTTGTGTTACGGCCCGCTTCCGGTATCATTTCCGGTCATGTGGAAAAACCGGAACCGGCACCCTGGGAAAAGGGAGCCATGCTGCCGGATTCCGGACAAATACCTATTATCCATTATGGAGAGACAGCAGAGGAGGCGGAAGCGTCCGACGCAAATTCCACAACAGATGTTGCCGGAGAAAGAAAAGCAGCGGCAGGGGATATTTCTGAAACGACTAAAAAGAGTGAGGGTAAACCCCGGTTTATTCTGACGGAGCATGGCATGATGGCCGTGACAGATACAGATAAGAGCCGTGCTGCTGTAAATGCGAATGAAACAGATGCCGGTGAACCGGCTGATAGTACAGACAGGGAAAAAGCGATAGCCTCTGCCGGCAGATCTGTGATGAACGTAAAGGAAAACGAAACGAAGGAGACAGAGGAACCGTCAAAACCGGAATATAGGTTCCCACCGCTGGAACTGCTGAATCCTGCAGAAAAAACAGAACAGCGCCGCTCGGATGCAGATGTGAGAAAACAGTGCCTCACATTGGAGAAAACGCTGGCAGATTTCCGGGTGAATGCAAAAGTGACCGGTGTAACCCGCGGTCCTTCCGTAACCCGTTACGAACTGGAACCGGCTCCCGGTGTCAAGGTCAGTTCTGTTGTGAATCTGGCAGATGATATCGCACTGCGGCTGGCTGCTCCCGGCGTCCGGGTGGAAGCACCCATTCCGGGTAAGGCGGCGATCGGTATTGAAGCGCCCAACATTACAAATGATATGGTAAGCTTCCGGGAAATTGTGGACTGCAAGGCGGTCCGTGATAATCCTTCCAAGTTATGTGTAGGTCTGGGCAAAGATATTGAAGGCAAGGTCATTACAATTGATCTCGCCAAGATGCCGCATCTGCTGATTGCGGGTACTACCGGCAGCGGTAAGTCTGTCTGTGTGAATACACTGCTGGCAGGCATCATGTACAAGGCCCGTCCGGATGAGGTAAAGCTGATTCTTGTCGATCCCAAAGTGGTCGAACTTACAAATTATAACGGCATTCCCCATCTGCTGGTACCTGTTGTCACGGATGCCAAGAAGGCGGCTTCCGCGCTGCATTGGGCTGTTGCGGAAATGGAACGGCGATATAAGTCCTTTGCGGATACCCGCGTAAGGGATATCAAAGCCTATAACGCCCAGGCAGAAGAAAAGATGCCTTATATCGTTATCGTCATTGACGAGATGAGCGACCTGATGATGGTGGCCAAAGCGGATGTGGAAGACGCGATTTTACGTCTGGCCCAGAAGGCCCGTGCCTGCGGTATCCACATGGTGCTGGCGACACAGCGTCCCTCCGTGGATGTTATTACCGGTATCGTGAAAGCGAACATCCCGTCCCGCATTGCCTTTGCCGTATCCTCGTTGACGGATTCCCGTACGATCCTGGATATGGGCGGCGCCGAAAAACTGTTGGGCAAGGGCGACATGTTGTTCTATCCCATCGGGGCAAATAAACCGTCCCGTGTACAGGGCGCCTTTGTCAGTGATGAGGAACTGAACCGGGTGACGGATTTTATTAAGAAACAGGCCATTCCGGTTGAATACAGCGATGAAGTTACGAATGTAGTATTACCCAGTGACAGCCAGAAAGATGCAAAGAACGCATCCTCCGGCGGCGGGGATGCCCCGGAAGAAGACAGTCAGGATGAACTGCTGGACGATGCAATCCGTCTGGTGCTGGATCTGGGGCAGGCTTCTGCTTCCATGCTGCAGCGTCGTTTCCGGATCGGTTATAACCGGGCGGCCCGTCTGGTGGAGACCATGGAAGAACTGGGAATTGTTGGCCCTGCTACAGGCAGCAAGCCTCGGGAACTGTTGTTGTCCCGGGAAGAAGTAGAATACAGATTTTTAAAAAAAGACAATTTTTCAGACACACAGTGACTTTTGTCGACGGAGGCTGATGCCGTTATGGATATTGGAAAAACTTTACAGGATACAAGGACAGCCAAAAATATTTCCCTTGATACTGCCGCTCAGGAAACCAATATTCGAAAAGTGTATCTGGAAGCAGTGGAGAAAAATGAATTTGCATTGCTTCCCGGCGCTGTTTTTGTGAAGGGGATCATTCGGTCATACGGAAACTATCTGGGGCTTGACGGGGCCGGACTGGTGGAAGAGTATAAGGCAGCCAGCCTGGGAACTGCTTCTGTCAACAATAATGTGATCAGGGAATCCAAAAATGTAAAAGTCCGCCCGACATTTAAATCCACCCGGGATATCGGTTCGGGCACCGGTGATAATCACCGGTTACTGTTTATGGTGGCCGGCCTGCTTGTTTTATTGCTTGCCGTTGGCGGCGGATTTTATTATTACCTGACACAGAAAGGCAATTCGGTCAGCGATTTACTGCCGTTCCGTTTTAGCAGCTTTAGTGAAGACAAAAAACAAAGTGAAAAAGATACGGCAGTCGAAAAACCGGCAGGGAAGACTGAAAGTACTGCGGCTGTCCCGGAGAACACAGGAAATAATGAGAAGAAAAGCATAGAAAATAATACGGGCAGTACAGATTCTGTTACGAATACGGTACCGGTCAAAGGAGTAACCAGGCTGAATGTGGCTTCTGTCGGAAGATGCTGGCTGCGGGTCACCGACCGGAAAGGAACTGTATTGTTTGAAGGGAATTTGCTGAAAGGAGAAAGCAAAACCTTTACCAGTGATTCCGAAATCATTATGCGGATCGGCAACCTGAAAGATCTGCAGATCGAACACAATGGAAAGCGTCTGCCTTTTGAAGAAACCTACGAGGCGGTAACAAGGATATATAAGCCAAATGAACAATAAATTTTTACCGGTTTGCAAAGAAGATATGGCGGAAAGAGGCTGGGAGCAGCTTGATTTCCTGTTTATCAGCGGGGATGCCTATGTAGATCATCCTTCCTTTGCACCGGCAGTCATCTGCCGCGTATTGGAAGCGGCAGGCTACAAAGTTGCCATTCTGCCGCAGCCGGACTGGCGGGATACGCAATCGTTCCAAAGCATGGGAAAGCCCCGTCTCGGAGTTTTGATTTGCGGCGGAAATCTGGATTCGATGCTGTGCCATTATACGGCGGCCAGAAAACCCCGGAAAGAGGATAAATATTCCCCCGGCAAAGAAATGGGGAAGCGTCCCGACCATGCCACACTTGTTTATACAAAAATCGTAAAGAAACTGTGGCCGGATCTTCCTGTCATCGTTGGAGGCATTGAAGCAAGCTTACGCCGTTTTGCCCACTATGATTACTGGGAAGACAAACTGTTGCCTTCCATCCTGACAGAAAGCGGCGCGGACCTGCTGGTCTGTGGCATGGGGGAGACCCAGATCCGCGAAATTGCAGATTATCTGGCCGGCGGTGCTTCGGGAGAAGACCTGCATTATATCCGTGGCACAGCGTACGCGTCGGAATCGTTGGATCATGTGGAAGATTATGTGGAGCTTCCCGGTTATGATGCGATACGAAATGATAAGAAGATGTTAGCGGATGCCTATCGGCTGCAGCATGAAAATGTGGACCCGTTTTACGGGAAGATTCTTGTACAGAAAAACAGCCATAATTTGTATATAGTGCAGAATCCGGCAGCCATGCCATTGACGGAAGAAGAAATGGACGCCGTTTACGATCTGCCGTACACGCGGCAGTGGCATCCCATGTACGATAAGGCGGGCGGTATCGCGGCGCTGGAAGAAGTGAAGTTCAGTATCGTAAGCTGCCGGGGCTGCTTTGGCAGCTGCTCCTTCTGTGCCATCCACGCCCATCAGGGACGTATCATCCAGGCGCGCAGCCATGCTTCTATCTTAAAAGAAGCTAAAGAAATGATACAGCTGCCTGATTTTAAAGGATATATTAACGATGTGGGCGGGCCTACAGCGAATTTCCGTCATCCGGCCTGCAAAAAGCAGTTAAAAGCCGGCGCCTGCAAGGACAGACAGTGCCTGTTCCCCAAACCCTGTCCGGCCATTGACGCGGATCACAGCGATTATATTAAATTATTGCGGGAGCTTCGCGCGCTGCCGGGCGTTAAAAAAGTATTTATCCGTTCCGGTATCCGTTATGATTATCTGCTGGCGGAAAAGAAGCAGCAGTTCTTGGATGAACTGTGCCGGTATCATGTGAGCGG
>DOSQ01000192.1 GCA_003512125.1 Acidaminococcaceae bacterium | reverse complement strand
CCGGAGAATTGTCTTCCTGAAACGATTGTATAACATGCTGAAAAATAATGCAAGAGGAGCTTTTTATGATTAAAAAGACCATCGGGATCACTGCAGAATATAACCCCTTCCACAATGGACATCTGTGGCAACTTAAGACATTGCGAAAAAAATTTGGCAACATACCTGTCATCGCATGTATGAGCGGCTGCTTCGTGCAGCGGGGTGAAATTGCACTGACAGACCCATGGACACGGGCTACCACAGCCGTCCGCTCCGGTGTTGACCTGGTATTGCTGCTGCCTGCCTGGTACAGCCTCCACAGCGCGGACTACTTTGCCGCAGGGGCAGTAAAAACACTGGCTGCTACCGGTATGGTAAGTTCACTGGTTTGCGGAGCGGAACATACTGCCAGCCATACTCTGGAAGAGACCGCTGCATGGGCATTGCAATCAGAAACAGAACAACAAATCAAATCATTTCTGCAGCAAGGCCTTTCTTACGGCGCTGCGTGGGAGACTGCCGCTGCCGAAAATCATGTAGATACCGGTTGGTTCAAAGGAGCAAACAATCAGCTTGCCCTTGCCTATCAGAAATCCATATTACGAAATCATCTGCCGGTTAAAATGTTGATATTGCCACGTAAAGGCAACAGTTACAATGACACAGAACTGACCTCTCCGTATGCTTCGGCAACTGCAATCCGGACAGCCTTGCGGAACGGACATGCCCTCACATCCCTCACTTCTGTTCTTCCGGAAGCCTCCGCAACTTTATTAAATACAGGAGATATTGACTTTCCTGATCTCTTTACACGGCAGGAAGAAGCCCTTACTCTGCTGCTGAGCAACCTGCTTTCCCAGCACAGCAGCCAGGACTTATTCGAACATTGCAGTGCCAGCAGAAATTTATGCGACCGCTTTTATAATGCACGACAGGATTTACAACATGGTTATACCTCATTCTGTCTGAAAATCGCCAATAAGCGGGACCCTCTGCCCTCTGTCCGGCGCCTTGCCCTGCAGTTATTGCTGCAAAGAACCCGGGATTTTTGGACGGAAACACCGGCACCCTCTTATCTCCGGGTATTGGCCTTCAATGACCGGGGACGAAGCCTTTTAAAACATATGAAAGAAACGGCGGTGCTGCCCATTATAACCAAGGCAGGCAGTGAAAAGCAGTATGTAAAGACACCCATGTACCCTCTGTTGCAACTGGACTCCGCTGCTGCTGATCTTTTTCAGCTGCTGAATGGAAACACAGGGATGTTCGGAATGTATTTTACCACATCGCCGGCATACATAAGATAAATACGCAAAGACTCCTTATGCACGATAATACCGCACATAAGGAGTCTTTTTATTTGAAAGAATCCAAAAATGAAATATAACACTCAAATAACAATACAGTAAAAAAGCACTGATTAGCTGTTATTCTTCAACAGGCTCTGTTTCTTCAGTTTCTGCAGATACCGGCGCAGTAATCTCTGCCTGGGGAGCCATATGCTGTACACGGGCAGCAATAACATCTGCCAGTCCTTTACGTTCCTCGTTCACACTGTTACGATTGTCTTCAATAGCCCGTAATGCTGACTGCAGGCTGTTTCCGAGATACCCCAGCATATCGTCTGCATACTGCAGAGAGTCGGTCTTAACCTGATCCGCGTACTGATCCGCGCCTTGCTTCACTTCATCCTCATACCGCTGGGCAGAGGCTTTGATATCCTTGGAAAGCATTTCCGCCTGCCGTACGATTTCTTCCTGACGGACCAGACGTTCCGCTTCTTCCTTGGCTGCTGTAATAATATGCTCCGCTTCCGCATTGGCCTTTTCCACAGTAGCCGCCGCTTCTTCCCGGGCAGAGTTCAGGATGTTTTTAGAATCCTCTAATACTTTTCCCGCATTTTTTACTTCCTTGGGGATTGCTTCTTTCAGGTCATCCAGAATCGCTGACAGATCGCTTTCCTCCACGATAATCTTATCCGTAAGGGGAATGCGGTTCGCTTCAGAAATCAGATTGTATAAGTCGTCAAAAATCTGATCTAACGTCACGTTTGTACTAAGTCTTTCCAGCATATCGTTATCCTCTTTCCTTTCACATTTGGCAGCCCTGCCGCCATCGATTTTATATTATTGCTGCGTTCGCATCGCCCCGGCCCGCACCGGGTTGCAACGCAATCATTTTACCTTACGTCTTTGATATTTGTGGATCAGCTCTTCCACCGATGCAGGTACCAGCTGCCCGATGTCACCGCCAAAGGCCAGCAATTCCCTCACGCCGGATGAACTGATGTAAGAATAATTGGCATTGGTCATAATGAAAACCGTTTCCAATGTCTCATTAATCTTTTTCAGCAGCAATGCCCGTTGGAATTCATATTCAAAATCAGTGAAGGCACGCAGTCCCCTTACAATAAACGATGCCTTTTCCTTTTCACAAAACTCGTTTAAAAGACCGCTGCAACTGGTTACCCGTACATTCGGCAGATGGGATGTGGCTGCTTTTAGCATCTCCACCCGTTCCTTCGGTGTAAACAGGGATGTTCCTTTTCCCGGATTGTAAAAAACACAGACTATGATTTCGTCAAACATCCGGCTGGCACGCTCGATAATATCGATATGCCCCCTGGTCACCGGGTCAAAACTGCCTGAACACACAGCCTTGCGCATGGTAGCTCCCCCTTGTGGACAAATTTGAAACATACTTAATTTAGATATGTTTCGACACAGCTTGCTAAAAACCTTTTACTTACTATGTATTATTTGGAAATTTTTATAAAGGTCAATACTGTTTCCCCATACTGCTGGCTCCGGAAAATCTCATAGCCCTCAGGCACAGCCCCGGCAACATCATCGTGTGCGGAATGTTCCGCCACCAGCCAGCCTTCCTCTGCCAAAAGCGGACTTTTTGCCAGCCTGCCCAAAATTTTCTGTACCCAGCCTTTATTATAGGGCGGATCCACAAACACCAGATCAAATCGCTGTCCCTGTCTGTACAGCAGGTCCACCGCCGCCTCTGCGTCGTACTTTAACACCCTGCAGTCCGCTTCCGCGCGACACTTTTGTATATTGCTGTCTGTCAGCTTCAGAGACGTCCGGCTGTTATCCACAAACTGCACAATCTTCGCCCCGCGACTCCAGGACTCCAGTCCCAGATTGCCGCTTCCGGCGAACAGGTCCAACACCGCCGCGTCCACAACCTTGCTGCCGATAATATTAAACAGTGATTCCTTTACCCGGTCCGCCGTAGGACGCACGTCGTAATTTTTCGGCACGTTCAGGCGCAACCCCCGTGCCTTTCCGGTAATAATTCGCATTGTGTTTCAGGCCGTGCCTTTCTGTCGGCTGCTTCTGACTTCTCCCGAAAACATTATACCTGCAACTCTTCCTTTTCGAAATCCTGCAGGACATTAATTTTCTTATTTATCATACAACAAAACTGCCGTTTTGTCACTTTCCGATTGCTAAATATTGTAACAAATCTGTGAAATGCACAAAATATTGTGCTTTCTTCTCTGAAAACCATCTGCTTGCCACATCCATTGAAAAAACACCTTACCAGCTTCGGGACGAACCACCGCCCCCGCCGGAACGGCTACCAAACCCACCGCCAGAGCTGCCGCCACCATATCCACCGCCACTGTATCCGCCGCCGGAACCACCGCCCCCGCTGAAGAAGAACGCCAGGATCCGAAAAAGCAGACGGGTCAGCACGCCATGGAGAAACATAATGTCGAGGAATATCAGGATCAACAGGAGGGGAACCCAGCCAACGGTATCAACCAGCATCTCACCTTTCATCAGCAGGAAGCCCAGAACACCCAATACTCCTGCCGCGAGGGAAGAATCTGCTCCGGAGAGACCGGGATCCCCTTCAGCAGAAGTCACATTTTTCTCTGTAACACCGGAGTTTTGATGACCTTCAGCCGGATAGGTCTGCGCAACATTTTCCTTATTCCCGTTCTGTTCCGTCATTGCCTTTTCAAACAGCTCCTCAGTGGACTGTCCTTCGGATCCTGCCCTCACCGTACCCGGTGAATGATTATTATAACCGGAAACAGCCAGCTGCACATTATACTCTTTCGCAATACGAAGGGCCAGCGCCTCATAACCGTAAGCAATGCCCGGTTCATATGTGCCCTTGCGGAAATAGGGGATCATATACTGGTCCTGGATTTTCCCCGTCAGACTGTCCGTCAGGGCACCTTCCAGCCCGTAGCCTACTTCCACCCGGGATTTACGGTCTCCGGTGGAGATCAGTAGCAGGACACCGTTGTTTTTTTCCTTGTTGCCAATGCCCCAGTTGCGGAGCAGTTTCAGCGAATAGTCCTCCAAAGGGGCGCCGTCCAGACTTTTCACCGTCACTACAACCAGCTGGGCCGTGGTCTTCTGTTCCAGCTGCTGTCCCAGATCCTGCAGATAACCGCGGACAGGCGCAGAAATAATCCCCGCATAATCCTGCACATAAATGCCGGAGGATGCAGACGGTTTAGGAGGAATCTGCACGGTGTCCCCGTCAGGCACGTCATCTACACCGAACCAGATGCCGGCCAGCAAAGCAAAAACAGCCAATAAGAGTAGTCTGAACAAGTATTTCATGTTTTAAATATTCCTGCAAATGACTTTTCCCGCAACCGTTTACCCAACAACGTCATTACGTTAAAACTGTACCTTCGGAACCGTTTTGGCCGTTTCCTCCACTTTGAAATAGTCCCGGGCCGTGAAGCCTAATGCCCCGGAAAACAGGGAATACGGTAACGATTTGATTTTTGTATTATAACTCTGTACTGCGTCATTGTAATCCTTCCGGGCTACCGCAATACGGTTTTCGGTGCCGGATAATTCGTCTTGCAACTGCCGGAAGTTTTGATCCGCTTTTAACTGGGGATAGTTCTCCGCTACCGCCAGTAAACGGGACAGGGCACTGTTCAACTCCGTATTGGCCGCCATCTTGTCCCCGGCAGTCTTAGCGCCTGCCATTTTTGCCCGGGCATCGGACACTGCCTGGAACACTTCCTTCTCATGGGACGCATAGCCCTTCACCGTATTTACCAGATTGGGAATCAGGTCGCTGCGGCGCTGGAGCTGATTATCTACCTGGGACCACTTGCTGTCCACATTTTCCCGCGAAGAGACCATGCCGTTATAAAACCCGAACATGGAGCCTACTGCCAGAACAACGACTAGTAACATACTTATTAAAGTGCTCACGAAAATACCCCCTGTCGTAACATGTCAATTGCCGGATACATATGTATTGATCAACAGACATCAATGTATAATTAATTATATCATATTTTCCCGCGCTTCGATGCCCGATTTGAAGTTACCCGCAGTAAATTATTATGTAAAAGAATTACGATCCCTGTCGATTGTTTATCTTAACAAGGTTGAATTTGAGAAAAAGGTATTGTACAATAGATAAAGCTTATTATCAAATGATTGCGGAGAAGGTATTACAGTGCGCTCTAAAGGGTTTAAACCGCTTATTATAATTGCAGGGTTTATTTGTTTAAGCATCTGTTCTTTTTCTTTAGCTCATCACCTGGGCTGGCTTGCGCATGATTCCGGTTTGCTGCCTGCAATCGCCCGAGCCGTTTACGGACCAGATGTACGGCAGGAAATAACTCGCCTTAAGCGTGCAAAAGAACTCTCTCCTGAGATCCCGGTAATTACAGTCCTTTGCTATCATGAAGTGACACCCGACCGGGAAGATGATTGTATGAATGTAAAGCCGGAAGTATTCCGCCAGCATATCCGGGAATTTAAAGAAGCCGGATACTCGTTTATCGATGTAGGCGATTTACGGCGCTATGCCAAAAGTCCTGTATCGCTCCCTGAAAAGACCCTGCTGATTACTTTCGATGATGGGTATGCAGACAACTATAAGTACGCCTATCCGATTTTACGGGAGGAACAGGTACCGGGTACGTTCTTCGTCGTGAGCAGTACTATCAACAAAGACAACCGGCTAACCGCTGACCAGTTGCGCGAGATGCTGTCAAATGGTATGAAAGTCGGCTCCCATACTGTAAATCACGAAATCTTAACGAATATGAATACAGAAGAGGTTGATTTCGAATTACGGGAGTCCAAAAAATCTTTGGAAAAAATTTTGGGGGATCCGGTTTATGCTTTGGCCTATCCCACCGGTAAAACAAATGAAGCAGTGCTAAACAAGACTAAAAAGTATTACGACATGGCATTTCTGGCTACAGTTTCGGCAAATCAAAAACAGACTTTGTTCACATTACAGCGCTATGGCGTATTTAGCTGGAATAAACATATAGAATCTATTTTTAAAAACAGATAGCGTCCAAAAGGCGATACCCAATTATGTGTACTTTATAAATTGAATATAATTTTTT
>DOSQ01000109.1 GCA_003512125.1 Acidaminococcaceae bacterium | reverse complement strand
GCGATGGGCGCAAACTCTTTGGAGATGCTGCCGCCGGCGAACAGGGCGATATCGATGCCGTTAAAGGAATCTTCCTTCGCTTCCTGCACGGTATAGGTTTTGCCTTTAACCGTAAGCTCGGTTCCGGCGCTGCGGGCGGAGGCCAGCAGGCGCAGTTCCGCAAAGGGAAAATCCCGTTCTTCAATCAGTTTCAAAAACTCCGTGCCAACCGCACCGGTGGCGCCTAAAATTGCTACATTGTACTTCTTCATGCCAACTGCTCCTTTTCCTTATTTATAAAATGATTAAAATTAATCCAGGATCTGATCCAGGCCGTACACCAGCCCCTGATAAGAACCGATCTTCTTGCAGGCCAGCGCCACACCCGGCATGTAGCATTCGCGGTTTACCGGGTCGTTGATGATCTTCAGGGTCTCGCCCTGGCTGCCGAAGATGACTTCCTGGGATGCAACGTAACCGGGCAGACGCAGGCTGTGGATGCGGATGCCTTCGATGTCGCCGCCCCGGGAACCCGCCAGGGTCTCTCTTTCATTGGGATGGCCCTGCTTATGGGCTTCCCGCACTTCGCAGATCTTCTGCGCCGTCAGGATCGCCGTGCCGCTGGGGGCATCCAGCTTCTGGTCGTGATGCTTCTCGATGATTTCCACATCTTTAAAATATTTTGCCGCTTCCGCTGCCAGTTTTACCATGACCACCGCGCCCAACGCAAAGTTGGGAACGATCAAGGCCGCCGTATTATTTGCTTCCGCCAGCTCTTTCACCTCCGCCAGCCGTTCCGGGGTAAAACCGGTGGTACCTACCACGGCACGCACACCTTTTTTCAGGATGATACGCAGGGAATCCATGACCACGTCAGGACGGGTAAAATCCACTACTACGTCCGGCGTAACCGCTTCCAGCGCTTCAGCGATACCGGTAAACACCGGTTTACCGTCCGGCAACGTTTTTCCCGCTGCGCTGATATCAACACCGCCGATCAGTTCCAGATCGGGATTGGCGGTCACCATACGGACCACTTCGCTGCCCATGCGTCCAAACGCACCATTCACTAATACTTTGACCATAACAAGCCCTCCCGTTTCTCCTTAAATTTAAAAAGGTTTTGCATCGTTGTCTTATTATTATATTATATACTGTTTTTGCAACGTTGTCAGCCGTTTGGCCCAACAATTTGATATTTTCCCATAAAATATTTCTATATGTTGTGCAAACAAGAAAAGCCGTTGAGAATTATCCCAACGGCCAGCATGAATTATTTTACATAATAAAATACTTTAGTTGAGATAGCTCTCCGCTGCCCCGGCATACGCCGCACCGCAACGACAGTCCTGAAATTATTTACTTCAGGCCCAGCTGCCACATCCCGCCGGATGCAACGCTTCGGCGGCAATCCCTTTCCCTTACTTCCACGATGCCTCTCCGCAAGGTACTCTTACTTGCCGCGCCTCTATCATTGTTATTGGAAATATTATATGTTAGCTTGTTTTTCTTGTCAAACAAAAAGACTGATTTTTCCCCTGTTTGCAAAAATCGCTTCTGTTTTTGCTGTTTTTGGAAAGTTTGTTACAGATATTAATAAGTTTTCACTTTTCCATAAACCATTTACTTTCATCGTTGAACAGCGATATGTGCTATTATTTACTGATTTCCGTCCGTCCTTCACCTTTTCAGCAGATCCTCGGCAGTCCTTCTCCCCGCAAGGGTAACACTTTACGGTAACTGCCCAGCGCCGTTAACAGGTAGACACCGGTTCCTTCTGTTACTTCGCCGGCAACTACGGCGTCTTTGCCGTAGTTTGAACTTCGCAGTACCGACAACACTTTTTCCGCTTCTGCCTGCGGCACTGCCACAAGCATCTTGCCTTCGTTCCCCATGGTCAGCGGGTCCAGCCCTAAAATGCCACTGAGTCCTTTCACTGCTTCGCTGACGGGAAGTTTCTCCTCTTCCAAATTGATGCGGCAGCCGGACGCTTCTGCCAGTTCAGTTGCAACCGTTGCCAGTCCGCCCCGGGTGATATCGCGGATCGCATGGACATCAACACCGGCATCCAGCACAGCCTGCACCATATGGTTTAGCGGCGCGCAGTCACTCTGCAGCGAAGTTTCCATTTGCAGGCGCTGCGTTAAAATCGTTGCATGATGGTCACCCAGTGTACCTGTAATAATGATGGCATCGCCCGCTTTCAGGTTGGCGGCAGAAATCCTGCAGGCAGCCGGACGCACGCCAAGACCGGCCGTGTTGATATAAACCCCGCCGTTCCCTTCCACCACTTTTGTGTCACCAGCCACGATTTTTACGCCGGCTTCTTCAGCCGTTGCAGCCATGGACGCCACGATTTTCTCCAGCGTTTCCGCTTCCAGTCCGGTTTCCAAAATAAAGGATGCCGTCAGATATAACGGTTTGGCTCCCATGCAGGCCAGGTCGTTGACGGTGCCGCAGACAGAAAGTTTTCCGATATCCCCGCCGGGAAAGAACAGCGGCTCCACCACAAAGCTGTCGGAAGTAAAGACGGGGCTCCCCTGTATCTCAGGCAGCACTGCCGCGTCTTCCATTTTATTTAAAATTTCGTTTTGAAAAAGGGAAGCGAAGATGTCGTGAATCAGTCGTGACGTTTCTTCGCCGCCCGCCCCGTGACGTAATGCAATTTTCATATTGTTCCGCCTTCCCTGAACGTTATGCAGCAGGTTCCTTCGCTGCTGA
>DOSQ01000038.1 GCA_003512125.1 Acidaminococcaceae bacterium | reverse complement strand
TCCGTATCAATATCTTCCAGCGGTTCCAGTTCCGATTTTTCTTCTTTTGTCTCAGCGGCATCATCCGCTTTTGTATCTTCGGTTTGTTCTGCCACAGTTTCCTGTCCTGCCTCTTCCGCTTTCAGTGTTTCTTCTGCCTTTGCTGTTTCTTCAGCGCTTTCCTTCACCTCATCAGAAGCCTTCGCGTTTTCCCCGTTCTCCTGTTTTACTTCATCTTCTGCCATAATATTCCGTACAATCCGGTCATCCAAACAGCTGACCGGATTTTTCCTTTCTCCCGGATTTTCCGGGTAAATTCCTTCTCCCTACGGTTTATAATGAAAATACGAAATCTGTTCCGATTTTTTTGTTTCTGTATTTTATATTATATCTCTTATGCTATAATAAAAGATGAAATCTTTATGAACAATTAGCAGATACAGCAAACGCTCCGTTACCAAATCTTCATCCTCCCTGAAGTAAAGAGCAGATTTTACCCTCCTGCCCAAACAGTAAGGAAACACGGTCGGGCGTAACCGTTTGAAGTATTTACAATAAAAATAAGGAAATCATTGTATATGAAAGCAAAATCTGTTTCTGACCTGACACCTGCAGGCCGTTTTGCGCCGTCCCCCAGCGGACGGATGCACCTGGGCAATGTGTATACCGCACTGACTGCCTGGCTCTGTGCCAAAAGCCGGGGCGGAGATTTTCTGCTTCGCATCGAGGACCTGGATCCGGTTCGCTGCCCCCGGGCCAACGCCGATCAGATTTTATCCGATCTGGAGTGGCTGGGTATCACATGGGATAACAGCGAGATTCCTTACCAGAGCGAACGTACACCGGTGTATGAAAAGTTCTTCCAACAACTGACGGACCGGCAGCTTGTATATCCATGCTTCTGCAGCCGGGCCCAGCTGCATGTGGCAGACGCGCCCCATGCCTCCGACGGCCGCGTGGTGTACGCCGGCACCTGCCGTCATCTCACCCCGGAAGAAGTGCAGGAGAAAGCGAAGACGCGCAGGCCGGCCGCGCGGTTGATTTTGCCAGAGGAAGAGATTTCTTTCTGTGACGGGAACTACGGTCCCCAGTCATTTAACCTGGCCCGGGACTGGGGCGACATCATTATCCGCCGCAGCGACGGGGTCTTCGCCTACCAGCTGGCCGTTACCATAGACGACGGGCTGATGGGCGTCACCCAGGTGGTACGGGGCAGCGATCTGTTAAGTTCTTCCGCCCCGCAGATGTATTTGTTCCGCATTCTGGGATTTGATACGCCGGAGTTTCTGCATCTGCCCATGCTGGTCACCGAAGACGGCGTCCGGCTGGCAAAACGGGACAAGGCAGCCGACATGGGGTTCCTCCGCCGGCAGCTTACGGGACCGGAACCGCTGATAGGATTCATCGCCTGGCTGCTGGGGCAGATTGAAAAGCCGGAACCGTTACGGGCAACAGATGTTCTTTCCCTGTTCGACCAGAAAAAAATTCCCGGTCACGACCTTGTCGTTCCGGGAAATTATTGGGAAACCCTGTAAAATTGCACTGTCAGGAAACGAATTCACAAAACTGGCACGTTTGCCCAGTCTTTTCCTGACCTGCACATTTTGCTTTTACTGTGCAGCCAGTTGTACCTTTCTGGCATTTAACCGGTTTTGTTCGGCGATCACATCTGCCACGGTTTTGCGTACCGGGATTACCAGCTGCTGACCAACCGCGAGATCGCTGCCTGTCAGTTTGTTTTCTTTCTGGATCCGCATGATCACTTCACGGATATCTTCTTCTTTGCCGCTCCACTCCGCCGCAATGTCCCACAGGGTGTCTCCGGTGTGGACCGTAATGACCTGCTTCTCATAAATTTCGGGCGAAGCAGAAACCGTCATATATGTAAAACCGCCGCTCAGCATGGCACCTAATACAAACGCAAGTAAAAATTTTTTCATGTTTGTTCACCTCTTTAAAACGTTCGTTTGTTATAATTATAATATAACTAAACAGTTCGTTTGTCAAGAGTTTTATTGCGAACAGTTCGTAATTTTTATTAAAGGAGGTCGTCACATGTTCGCTTTTCGTTTGCCCCCCAAGCCGTTTATTGCCTCGTTTGATATCGATGCCCAGAAGACTTTCACCCCGCTTTGCCCCGATGAATTACCTGTGGCAGAGGGTGATAAAATCGTTCCGGAATTAAACGCCCAGGCAAAATTTGCCGCGCTGCGTGTCGCGTCCCGGGACGCCCACTCCCCGTATGCGAAATGGATCGCCACGCCGGAGCATCCCTGCCTTACGCCCATTGAAGGCCAGCCCGATCTGGATCTGTATTGGACAAAGCATGCGATCGTCGGCACCCCCGGCTTTGATTTTATCGACGGGTTAGATCCGGCTTCCTATGCATTCCAGAGTCTGAAAGGCATCGAGCCTGACAAACATCCCTATGGCGCCTGCTACCATGACCTGGCCAACAAGTACAGCACCGGCGTCATCGAGTTTTTGCGCCAGCACGGCATCACTACCGTCATTTGCGGCGGGCTGGCCACAGACTACTGTGTGCTGAACACGGTCCTTCAGTTAAAGGACGCAGGCTTCACCGTGATTTTAAATGAAGCCGCCTGCCGGGGCATCGCGCCGGATACAACGGAAGCCGCTCTGGAAAAAATGAAAGCCGCCGGTGTCATCCTCGTGAAAAATGCGGCAGCGTTGAAAAAGTTACGGTAAGGAAACACCGGCCCAGGAACGAACGGGGCTGTTAAAAAGACAGCGCGGTGTAAACCCGAAAGGGTTTGCCCGCGCTTTTTTGTTTCAATTTGTGCTATAGCCTGTCAGTATGACGTGGACAGGTTTTCCATTTTTCCGATCATGGCATGATGTGTGAGATTTCAAATCCCCTTCAGCGTTTCTATCATATACAGCGCCTTCGGCAGATATTCGTACTGCTTGCTTTCCGGAAAGACCACGGCAGTGCGATATGTTTTATTCCCGCGTTTTCCGCTGCTGTCCACAATCAGGCAGTAGTCTCCGCCAATATAACGGCGGATATATTTTATATTTACATCATCCCCCTGGATGTTTTTCCTGGTTTCCGTAAACAAAGGTACGGTTTTTCCGTAATCCGGGAAGGTATCCTGATTTTTATAGTAATACGTATCTTCCGGATCGTCTGTGGTCACTGCCATAAATTCTTTCTGTGAAGCATTGCGGAGAAGCGCCGGGCCCAGGGCCGGAAGCTTCTGCAGCGGATCATACGGCATGGAGACCGGCAGCGCCACCACGTAATGCCCTTTGCTGTTAGTATACCAGCGGAAATCCCCGGCTGCTAACGGGCGGAAAGGAGAAGGCGCCGGTACGGGTACCTGTACCGTAATGGTTTTATATTTCTGTCTGGCAGCTGCAGCGCCTTCCTGCTTTTCGGGCTGCGCAGATTTGAGCTGTTTAGATGATTTTACACTGCCTGCCTGCGCAGCCAGTTGCTTTTGCGCTTCCGCTCCGTAAGAAAGGGGCCCGTTGCCATTACCCTCCGGGGCTTTCGTCCCAAACGTCCCGTCGGGATTTTCCAAAAATGTTTCCGATACGTCTTTTATTTCATTGGGAGGAAAGAATAAGACAGGGATCTTAACATCCATGGTCCCGGGCCGGTAGCCGGAACCCACAAACGCGCCGGACACCAGGCGGAAATCCGGCCGGGACGGTGTATGTTTCCGGATCATCTGCTCGCGGATCTCGGCTTCCGTATACCCCAATGTTCCGGCAGGCACCTTCACAGCTGCGGCAGGCGTATCGGGCAACGGTTCCTTTTTCCCGTCCTGCTCCGGTACAGTTGCTTCGTTCTGCCCGGCCTCTGCTTTCGGCATTTTTTCCCTGGAAGGAGTTTCGTTTTTTACTTTGGTCCATACCCTGTCCGCCGCGTTTTCCGGTGCGGACGGCATCGGATGTATCGGCGGTGCCGTCTCACCGCGCAGCGGGTACAGGATCAGTCCGAAAGCCCACAGAGCTGCTGCCAGCAGCCGCATCATTTTCCTTGAAACAATTTTTCTTTCCATCATATTCCCCTTGCCACTGTACGTCTTCTCACGAATACGTCAGGCAACAATTTCAATTTGTTTTCAACCTGCAGCCAGATTAAATATACTGAAGTTTGTTTCGGTCTGTCCGATCAGCGTATCGTACCGCCGCCGACCACCACGTCATCCTGATAGAACACCACGGCCTGGCCCGGCGTCAGGGCCCGCTGGGGTTCATCGAACGTCACTTTGATCATTCCGCCTTCCAGCGGTTCAATGACCGCCGGCACGTCTTTCGCCCTGTAGCGGGGTTTAGCAGTAACGCGCACCGGTCCTTTCAGTTCCGGAATCGAGATCAGGTTGCAGTGTTCCGCAATCAATGTGTCTGAAAACAGCGCCTCCTGCGGTCCCAGATACACAAT
>DOSQ01000032.1 GCA_003512125.1 Acidaminococcaceae bacterium | reverse complement strand
AAGCTCAGCGTAAACTATCGTTATTATCTGCCTTTGCAGAGACAACGGGTGCTGGCGTTTGATCTGGCGGCCGGTTACGCCTGGGGCGACATGCCTTTGTCCCAGCGTTTTGCAGTAGGCGGTGCGGACACGCTGCGCGGTTACAAAGATGACCAGTTCAAAGGAAACAGTATGCTGCGGGGTACGGCGGAATACCGCTTCCCCATCAGGAACAAGGTACAGGGAGTAGTATTCTACGATATCGGCTATGCCTGGGATAAACGCGATCAGGATGCCTTTGATTTCAGCCTGATGGAATCCGGTTACGGTCTTGGCCTGCGGATTAATTCGCCGCTGGGTCCGATCAAGCTTGACTGGGGTAAAGGAAAGCAGCGCAGCCGGTTCCATTTCAGCTTTGGCGGACAGTTCTGATCACCATGTTGCAAAGGGTTGTTTTGTTGCTGCTGGCTCTCTTCTGGACAGGAAGTGTGCTGGCGTCACCGGTGACAAAGGTAAATGTTCGTATCGTTGATGAGGCAGGGAACACCAGTCATGTCCTGCTTCACAAAATGGAAGACAGTATGCAGGTGGTGGCATCCCAGTTATTTAACGGAAGGGATTCGGCATTTATTGCAGCTGATGTGCCAGGTTATGAGAGTCTTCTGTCGGAAATTGCCGACCGCGTCATTACCGGATACCAGACGAACCGGGTTTCTCTTTCCATGGTACAGGAAGACGAGGGAACTGCGGCGAATCTGGTCTTCAGGGTCGGTCCCTGGGCCAGGACGGTGCAGACGGTTGATGTGGATATACAGTTTTCCGGTGTCAGCCCCTTTGCCGCTGGCGTTTTACAGGAAAAATTACCGTCTTTAAAGGAACAGCTTCAGAAAACGCTGCAGGGAGCTTCTCTGGATGCAGCTGATTGGGCCGGTGGGGTTTTGCGGGGCCTGGTCAAAAGCAATGTCGAGTCTGAGTTACCGGATTTTAAGGCGGCGGTGGATCTGACGACCCGGGATGATCATGTGGCAGTACAGGTGATCATTTATCCGATAGGGGAACTGGTGCGCAGTGTGCAATACAGCATGATTTCCAGATCCATACCGAATATATTGCTGATGCAGCTGAAATATAAATATGCAGATAAGGCGAAGTCTCTGCAGGGACTTCCTGTTTCCTATATAGAAAATAATCAGGATTTGCTGTCTCAGAAACTGTTGCGGGAACTGTCGGAAGAGCCGCAGGTCAGGCGGTACCATCTCAATCCGAAGGTGGCCATTCATTCCGGGGCTGAAACGCTGGTAGACATTTCGCTGGAGTCTGATGAATACAAAATCTGGTTTGAAGGATATGGCGATATTGACAGAAAAGACCATAATCTGTCCGGACGTGCCCATATCGGCAAATTCATCTCCCGCAGGGATGAAATCTTCGGTGAGGCGGGCGTGGATCTGAAGGATGTAAAGTGGGATTTCAGCGCAGGTTATGCGTACCATTGCGGAAAGGCAACTGTTTCGTATATGCGGCGTGTTCCGGCGGATGCCGATATCTACCGCCTGGAATATGATTTCACACCGAAATGGCGGTTCCGTTTTGAACATTTCGGTGACAGGAAAGAAAATGAGTATGCAGTCCGTTACAGGATTCATGAATTTTTAAGTGGTGAATATGTGTATTCTACAGAAAAGTCTTATTTTCGGATCGTGGGCAATCTGTAAAAAATTGATGAAAAATACGGTGAAATGTTGAAAGTACCCGTGATGATTGGTATAATAAATGAGTAAACTATTTTTAAAGAAAGCAGGTAATTTCTATTATGATGGAAAAATTGAGAAACCCTAAAAATGTTAAAACCATTTCATTGATTGTAGCGGCGATATTTGTCATCGGCTGTTTCACGCTGGCTATGAGCGCCGGTGGATTTGGAAACAGTGTGGCTTCCGCTGCGGCAAGCGAATCTGCAATTGGCGTAGTTGATTATCAGGTGCTGGTTTCCCAGCATCCCCAACTGGAGCAGGTCCGTTCGGATATGCAGCAGGCAATTTCTGAGACCCGTAAAGAATTTGATAAGAACAGCCAGAACATGAATGATGAAGAAAAAGAACGCTATTACCGGCAAATGCAGGAACGCCTGGCTAACAAAGAAAAAGATTTAATGGATCCGATACTGAAAGGAATCAACGATACCATAAAAACAATTGCAGATAAAAAGGGCCTGAAGGTTGTAGTTGATAAATCTACAGTGGTATATGGCGGTACGAACATTACTGATGAAGTTGCCAAAGCACTGCAGAATCCGAAGAAATGACAAAGCTTAAAATGAGGCTCTGTACGAGCCTCATTTTCCATTGCAGAAGGAGGAAACGCGATGCGCTGGCTTTTGATTGTTTTCACAGGTCTGGCGCTGATGCTTTCGGCCTGTAACAGAATGGGAAGCGGGGAAAAGATAGCGGTTGTAAACTGGGATAAAGCGTTGCAGGAGCATCCGCAGTATTCCCGTTTGCAAAAGATGAGAGATGAGTATAATCTGCTTTTGGATAAGCGTAAGGAGCAGGAAGTCATCGGAAAAACCCGTATAAGCGGTTTGGCAAAATTGCAACAGCTGAAGAGGAACAGCAAACAGAATTTCCTGTCTGCTGATTTTTTAGCCCGTCTGACAGAAAAGCAGATGGCTGAACAGCAAAAACTAAAGCAACTGAGTGGTCAAATAGCCGATCAGGTAGACAAGGAACTGGCGGAAGAAGAAAAGAAGCTGGAAGAGCATTACCGGTTGCAGCTGTTTAATTTGCGGCTTAAGCTGGATACGGTCCGCATGGTTCCGGAAGAACGTAAAAAGCTGGAGGCGGAACTGAAAGCGGTGAGGGCGGCCAGAGACCGTGACCGGATGCTGTTGATGCAACACAAAATAGGAATTGTAAACGAGCGGATGCAACCGCATATCAACGCCATGCGGCAACGGTTGGATGCCTATGCCGGTCAGCTGCGGCAGCAGATGATGGCAGATATGATTAAGGGTTCGGACCGGGATAATCCGTTATTGAAAAAGGCGCCAGAGGCTCTGAAAGAACTGCTTGGCACAATGGATCAGGAACTGGACAGGCATCAGCAGGGGATTGAAACATTGGAAATCTCGATAAAAAAAGAGATGGAGAGCCAGGTTGTAAAGATTGCGAAAGAACGAGGTTATTCCGTGGTTTTTCATAAGTATCGAACCAATGTTTCGGCGGATGATATAACCGGTGACGTGATTGCCGGTTTGAAAAAACTGGAGACCCGTACGAAAGCAGCGGAAGCTTTAAACAAAAAAGCGGCTGGCAGTACTGCGGGGAAGCAGGGTATTTCGGGAAATGCGAGCATTAAATAATTCGGGAGGATGATGATAGAAAATGAAAAAAGTATTAGCTTGTCTTATGATAGTCTGTGCATTGCTGGCAGTTGGCTGCAGCGGACGTAATGCTGCCTTTGGGGTAGTAGATATTAAAAAAGTGGAAGCCGAGGCGCCGGCCGTAAAGACAATCAAAGAAGACCTGGAGAAGAAAGCCAAAGAGCTACAGGAACAGATGCAGAAAGAGACCGAGGGGAAGAGCAGGGAAGAAGCAGAAAAAATCGTTCAGGATAAAAGGGCCCAGATGCAGGTGGCATCCTCTGAAGCACAGAACAAGCTGAAGGCAAGCCTGGACACTGCTTTGACTGAAGTTTCCAAAGAAAAGAACCTCAGCGCTGTCCTGGTCAAGGATGCAGTTCCTTCCGGCGGTGTGGATGTGACTGATGAAGTTATTAAAAAGATGAAGTAATGCAGGTGCGGAACATGTATCATGTATAACCTGCCAAACTATGCGAGAAGTATTTTGTATCACCCGTAGCGGGCGGAGTCACGTCCGTCCGCTTTTTTCCTTTATGAGAATAATGTCTGTTAAATAAAAACAAGGGGTTGTAATAACTATGGAAAAAACATTACAGGAGCTGGCTGCTTTCTTGCACGGTAAGCTGGAGAATGATGACCCTGCGATGCGTATTACCGGTGTAAACGGGCTGGTAGAAGCGGGACCGACAGAAATCTCGTTTGCTGTACCGCCATATGTGGAATTCTGCCATAAAAGCCGGGCTGGCGCTATGATACTGGCCCCGGAAGACCGTAAATTGGAACGCCCAGTAATCAGGGTTAATAATCCCAAGCAGGCTTTTGCCGAATTGCTGGAACTGTTCCGGCCCAGGGAAGAGGTAGTCCGGGTGATCAGCCCACAGGCGTATGTGGCAGAGGATGCAAAAGTTGGTAATAATGTTGCGATTCAGCCTTTTGCTGTCGTGGAAACCGGTGCGGAAATCGGGGATAATACGGTGATTTATGCCCATGCATATATTGGGCGGCATGTAAAAGTTGGCAGCGACTGCGTGATTTATCCTAACGTAACCGTACGGGAAGACTGCATCATCGGCAACCGGAATATCCTGCAGCCCGGCTGCGTGATTGGCGGCGACGGTTTTGGCTTTGTAACAAATAACGGAAAACATAATAAGGTGCAGCAGACAGGGAACGTTGTGTTGGGCGACGATGTGGAAATTGGATGTAATTCCTGCATTGACCGGGCAACTGTTGGCAGTACGATTGTAGGCAATGGGACCAAACTGGATAATCTGGTACATCTGGGACATAACGACGTGGTCGGGGAAAATAACCTGTTCGTGGCACTCGTGGGTATTCCCGGCAGTGTGACCATCGGTAACAATAATACGTTTGGCGGGCAGTCTGCTACTGTCGGGCATATTACTATTGGCAATAATAATACTATGGCAGGAAGATGCGGCGTTATCGGAAATGTAGGGGACAATCAGGTACTGGCCGGGTTCCCTCATATGTCTCATGTAGAATGGCTGCGGCAGCAGTCAAAACTGCGCAAGATCGGCGAACTTATGAAAACTGTCAGAAATCTTCAAAAAGAAATTGCCGAACTGAAAAAAAGGAAGTGATCTGGAGTCTCTATGCTGGCATATTATGTAATGAAACTGCTTAGCAAAATTTTCTGCCTGCTTCCCCGGAGGGTGGGAATGGCCTTTGGCAGTGTGCTGGGGAGGATGGCGCTGTTGTTTGTGCCGGAATGGCGTATGAAAATGGCAGCGGCCAATGTGCAGGAATGTCTCCACGTACCGCCGGAAGAAGCCGAAAAGATTGCTGTTGAGAGCGTGGTCAAGTTTGGGCGTATGGTTATTGAAGTATTGCGTTTTCCGTTACTGAAACCGGACACAATTCAAGATGTTGTAAAAACGGACGGACTGGAATATCTGGAAGAAGCTTACGCAAAGGGAAAAGGTGCCCTGATGTGTACCGGCCATTTTGGCAACTGGGAATTACTGGGGGCCAACGTGGCCTTGCACGGTTATCCTATGTTGAGCATAGCCCGAAAGCAAAACAACAGTGCAATGGATCGCTTTATTAACGAATACAGGGAAATTGTCGGGCAGAAAGTTGCCTATAACCGTGGCAAGGAAGGGGTGCTGGCCATGGGCCGGTATCTTAAGGAAAAGCACCTGCTTGGGATCCTGTTTGATCAGGATTCTAACAATACCGGTATAAAAATCAGCCTTTTCGGCAAAGAATCTATCACACCGGCAGGACCTGCCGTATTCAGTCGTACCTTTGGCTGCCCGATTCTGCCGATTTTTATGCATTATGATGCAGATGGCAGCTGCCGGGCCAAAATCTATCCGCCGCTGTATGCGGAAAAGACAACAGATAAGGACGAGGATCTTTATCAGGTAACAAAAAAATTAACGAAAATTTTGGAACAGGAAATCCGCAACAATCCACCCATGTGGTTTTGGGTGCATGACCGGTGGAAAGACGGCAAGAAGCGGTTTAAAGTGAAAAAATAGAATGTTGAGGGTATTTATATGGAAAAACAGGTAACATTGGCGGCCGGAGTGAGTTATTCCGGAGCAGGGCTGCATTCCGGGGAAGACGTGATTATGACGTTAAAACCCGGAAACCCGGATACAGGTATCGTGTTTGTCCGGACAGATCTGCCGGGGCAGCCGGAAATTCATGCGCGGGCGGAGCTGGTGACTTCCACATTGAAGGCTACGACCCTGAGCGAAAACGACGCCCAGGTCTTTACGGTAGAGCACCTGCTGGGAGCATTATTTGCCATGGGAATCGATAACTGCCGGATCGAGATGGATGCGCCGGAGCCACCTGTGACGGACGGCAGTGGTCTTGTGTTTGCGCAGCTGGTAAAAAAAGCCGGACGAAAGGAACAGGATGCAGAGAAAAAGGTATACGCGGTGGATAAATCGTTCTCTGTGTATGACGGAGACAAATTTATCGCCATGCTTCCCTATGACGGGATGCGCATCTCCTTCACCTCTGTCAATGCCCATCCGCTGCTGGGAACCCAGTACTATGACGTGCTGTTGGAGGAAGAGACTTTTTTAAAGGAAATTGCGCCGGCCCGTACCATCGGTTTTATGCGGGAAGTGGAACAGATGCGGAAGATGGGCCTGGGGCTGGGCGGCAATCTGGAAAACGCGTTGGTATACGATGATACCAAATGTCTGTCTGTGCCTCGTTTTCCTGACGAACTGGTGCGTCATAAAATTTTGGACGTATTAGGGGACCTGTCCCTGATCGGGCCATGGAAAGGGCACATTATTGCAGTTAAATCAGGACATTCTTATAATTCGCAGTTAGCAAAACAAATTATCGCTTACAGGGAGGGTAAATAATGGCAATTACACTGGATATTATTGAAATCAAAAAAATTCTGCCGCACCGTTTTCCCATGTTGCTGGTAGACAGGATCCTGGATCTGGAACCCATGAAATGGGCTGTCGGTGTTAAAAATATTACGGCTAATGAGTTACAGTTTCTGGGACATTTCCCGGACGAACCCATTATGCCAGGGGTGCTTCTGATTGAAGCGATGGCCCAGGTGGGTGGTGTGGCCATGCTGTATCCGCCGGAAAACAGGGGAAAGATTGCTGTATTTGCCAAAATCGACAAAGTCCGTTTCCATAAACAGGTGGTGCCTGGGGATCAGGTGGTGACCCGGGCGGAAGTAGTGAAGATCCACGGTAACATGGGCGTGATCCATTGCGAAGGAAAAGTTGACGGGGAACCGGCCTGCGAATGTGATTGTTTCTTTGCTCTTCAGGATAAAATCGAGAAAAATTAAGAAAAAGAGTAAAAGTACAGATTAATTCTTAGATAATCGTAAATATATGCGAAATATCATCAAATACGAAAAAAAATCAAATGTTGAAAAACGTCGTATTTGAAGAGTATATTTGTTAAAGTAATACTTCTTGATGCTTGAGCAAATATCAGAGGGAGTGAGAAGATGGCGGCGATTGTTACACCATTACAGAAGATACATGAGACAGCGATTATTGAAAAGGGCGCGGAAATCGGTAAAAATGTAGTAATTGGCCCGTATGCGGTTATCAAACACGATGTTGTACTGGGGGATGGCTGCATTGTTGGTCCGCATGTAGTGATTCACCCGTATACGACAATTGGCAAAGACTGCCAGTTTTTCCCGGGCGCTTCTATCGGCAGTGTTCCGCAGGATTTGAAATTTAAGGGAGAACGCAGCTATACGGTCATCGGTGACCGCGGTGTTTTCCGTGAATGCGTAACTGTAAGCCGTGCCTGCGGGGAAGGTAATGAGACCCGTATCGGTAACGACATTCTGATGATGGCTTATACCCACATTGCCCATAACTGCATCGTAGGAAACAATGTAATCATGTCTAATGTGGCTACTCTCGCGGGACATGTGGTGGTGGAAGACCGGGCGGTTATCGGCGGCCTGGCTGCTGTGCATCAGTTCTGCCGTATCGGACGGAATGCCATGGCTGGCGGTATGAGCCGGATATCCCAGGATATTCCACCGTTTATGCTGGTAGCAGGCGATCCTGCGTTTGTGGCAGGGCTGAACAGTGTGGGACTGGCCCGTGCCGGGATGCCGCTGGAAATCCGCACTCAGTTGAAAAAGGCGTTCCGTATCTTGTATCGCAGCGGGCTTTCATTAGAAGAAGCTGTTGCTACCATGGAACAGGAATTGGACAGCAGCGAACCGGTTGAACATCTGATGCGCTTCCTGCGTAATGCAGAACGGGGCATTATCCATACGCGGAAATAAGATCAGAAATGAATGACAAAAAATAATAACAGAGGCAGCGGATTGTTTCGCTGCCTTTCGTTTATGAAACAGGCGGTGTATCAATGGAAACTTTGGGCTTGCTGGCCGGCATTGGCCATCTTCCGGTAGATGTGGCGCAGTCTGCAAAAAAACTGGGCTATCGGGTTGTAGCGATAGCGGTGGTAGCAGATACGGATCCGGAACTGCCGGAAAATGCGGATGTATTCTATACGATTAACGTCGGCAAAGTGGGAAAAATTTTGCAGACACTGAAACAGCATGATGTAAAAAATGTAACCATGATTGGCAAGGTTACGAAAGAGGTTTTATATAAAAACGGGGTTATGATTCCGGATTTGACTACAATACGTGTGCTGGCATCCCTTCCGGACCGGAAGGACGATACCATTATGAATGCAATCGTAAAGCTGATTGAAGACGCAGGCATGCAGGTGATGGATCAGACGGCGCTGATCCAGCCGCTTCTGCCTGAACCGGGGGTGCTGACAAAGCGAAAGCCCACGGAACAGGAATGGAAGGACATGCAGTTCGGCTTCCGTATGGCCAAGGAACTGGGACGGCTGGATATCGGTCAGACCGTGGTGGTAAAAAACCAGGCGGTCATGGCCCTGGAAGCCATTGAAGGGACGGACGCCTGTATTTTACGGGGCGGTTTTCTCGGCAAGGGTGGCGTAGTGGTTGCTAAAACAGCCAAACCGGCCCAGGATAACCGTTTTGATATGCCCAGCGTAGGAACTACCACGCTGACATCCATGATCCATGCGGGAGCTACCGGTATAGTCGTGGAAGCGGGACGGACCTTACTGGTTGACCGCAAACGCACACTGGCTATGGCTGAGGAAAAAGGGATTACTATTGTGTCTGTGAGTGAATCTGAATTAGTCTGATAAAAGGCGGGACCATAAAAGAAGCTGAAGCAGATAATAAAAAATGAAATATTTATGGAATCGGCAGCTGAAAGGTTTATTCAGCTGCCTTTTTGTGTTATAATAAGATGATTTAATATGTATAAAAATGGATAATTGTTGGCTGCGACAGGAAATGTTCCCAACTGCGGAACAGATAATGTATCATTCGTTTTTCCTCGCTGCCTGTATTATTGAGGTATTATGACCAAAATATTAATTTCTGCGGGAGAAGCTTCCGGTGATCTGCATGCCGGCGCTGTGGCCCGTGCTGTAAAACAACTGGATCCGGCAGCGGAAATCTTTGGAATGGGCGGCGACTGCCTGCGCGACGCGGGCGGTGAGGTGCTGTTTGATATCAAGGATCATAGTGTGATGGGTTTTGTAGAGGTGTTGCGGAAACTGCCGGATATCTGGAAGCTGCGCAGCGCGTTTATTGAACTTATGGATCGGCGCAGGCCGGATGTATTGCTGA